>CAYOFS010000008.1:0-15973 GCA_964403095.1 uncultured Flavobacteriaceae bacterium
CTCAAAATACTGTTTTATACTAAAAAAATTAAAGTATTTATCTGTTTTTGGTTTTCCCCAATGATTTATAAGGTATTCTTTAAGCTTTATTAAACGTTTCTTTTTTTTGTAATTTGACCATAAATATATAAGGATTAAAATGTTTAAAATAAGGATAATCCAGCTTGTTGTAGTCATTTTTTTTATAAAATATGTGAGGTTTAGTATTAAAAATACAATTTGAGCCGATTTTATAGATAATCATTTAAAGAAAATAAAATTGCACTAATATTTTCTACTCAAATTGTAAAAGGTACTATTTATATTTATCAGCAGTTAATTCAGCTATTTTAACCACTACTTGTGTTGCTTTTTCAATGGACTCAGCAGCTACAAATTCATACCTACCATGAAAATTATGTCCACCTGCAAAGATATTTGGACAAGGTAAGCCCATATATGATAATTGTGAGCCGTCTGTTCCTCCACGAATAGCTTTTATAAGTGGTTTAATATTTAATTGTTTCATAGCTTCTTCGGCAATATCAACAATATGCATTACAGGTTCTACTTTTTCACGCATGTTAAAATATTGATCTTTAATTTCAACTTCTATAGTACCTTTACCATATTTTTTGTTGAATTTATTTACCATTTCTTGGAAAAACACTTTACGTGCTTCAAATTTTTCTCTATCGTGATCTCTAATTATATAGCCAAATTCCGTTTTTTCTACAACACCATTTAAGCCATGTAAATGATAAAAGCCTTCATAGCCGCTAGTAGTTTCTGGAGTTTCGTTTTGAGGCATTGCTGCAATAAATTCCGAAGCTATACTCATGGAATTTACTAATTTGCCTTTAGCGTAACCAGGATGTACAATTCTACCGTTTACGGTAACTTTTGCAGCAGCAGCATTAAAATTTTCATATTCTAATTCACCTACTTGTGAACCGTCCATTGTGTAAGCCCATTCTGCACCAAATTTATCAACATCAAATTTATGAGCACCTTTACCAACTTCTTCATCTGGTGTAAAACCAACACGAATTTTTCCATGTTTAATTTGTGGGTTTTCAATAAGATGTTTCATGGCACACATTATTTCGGTTATTCCTGCTTTATCATCAGCACCAAGTAAAGTTGTTCCGTCAGTAGTGATTAGGGTTTGTCCTTTATATAAAAGTAAGCCTTCAAAATAATCTGGAGATAAAATAATATTTTTTTCCTTATTTAAAACGATGTCTTTTCCGTCATAATTTTTATGTATTTGCGGGTTTACATTTGTTCCTGTATAATCTGGACTAGTATCAATATGGGCAATAAAACCAATAGTTGGCACTTTAAAAGCCACATTGCTTGGTAAAGTTGCCATAACGTAACAATGTTTGTCAATGGTTACATCTTCCATACCCATTTCTTGAAGTTCTTTAGCTAGTAATTTACCTAAATTCCATTGTTTTTCGGTACTTGGAAAAGCCTCTTCATTCTCAGGATCCGATTGTGTATCTATTTTAATGTATCTAAAAAATCTATCTATAATATCTTGCATTTTTATCTATTTTAATGAATTTCAAAGGTAGGGAAATAATTATGAATGTTGAATGTTGAATATTTGAATCTAAAATATCTTTGAATAATTTATTTTCACTAAAGGTTTTTATTAATTACTTTTTTCCAAAAACTCCATTTTTTCAATAATGGCAATGGATTCGCAAAAACGTTCATTAATATTTTTATCGCCATAAATATCCGATGTTATTTTGTAGTAATTAATTTTATTATACTTTACAAACATTTCAAAATAGTAAAAATCGTAACCTACTTTTTTTCCTTTTGAGACAGTCCAGAAACTAGGTTTTTCTTTAAAGTTATCTTGTTTAGATTTTAATACTTGCAAATTATTGGTTTTTAAATCTTCTATTATTTTAGTTTTAAACTCTTCGTTAATTTTTAAATCACCACTATTGTATTCAAAATTTATTTGATAGGTGTTTGTGAAGTTTTTGGTTGTATCGGCTGTAAATATCTGTGATTGTAAGTTGTCAAAATATAGCTGTGTTTTCCAATGTTTAGGTATAGTAATACTAAATTTATTTTTAAAATCGTTTATTGTTTCGGTATTAGTAAAGTTTAGCGTTTCGCAAATAAACTCCTTTTGAAGATTGCTTTTTTTAGAGCAACTGCTTATACCTATAATTGCTATTAATATAATTAAGACTTGTTTTTTCATGTTGTAGTTTAATAAGGTAAAGGTATTTAAAAACTTAGAAAGGAGCATGAAGTTCTACGCCTAATCCTGTTTTATTTGAATATATTATTTTTCCGTTTTTAATTTCAATACCTTTTGCAATGTCCTTTTTCAACAATAAAGCACCATCCATATCTATATAATCTAAAAGAGGAGCGAGGTGAGCAATTGCCGAAATGCCTATACTAGATTCGGTCATACAACCAACCATAGTTTTTAAATTTAATTTTTTAGCCTCAAAAATCATCTGTTTGGCAGCAGTTAAGCCACCACATTTGGTGAGTTTGATATTTACACCATGAAAGTGATTGTAACATTTTTTCACATCAGATTCTATTTGACAGCTTTCATCGGCTATTATAGGTAATACGCTATTTTTAAACAAAATTTTATGTCCTATCCAATCTTTAGCATGTAGAGGTTGTTCAATAAACTCGACATTTAAGGCTTTAAATTCTTTAGCATTTTTTAGTGTTTCATCAACAGTCCAGCCACAATTAGCATCAACCCTAAAGATGGCATTTGTATGTTTTCGTAATGCTTTTATTATTTTTAGATCATCACTTGTTCCAAGCTTTATTTTATATATAGGAAAAGGTGTTTCCTTCATTTTCGAAATCATATTATCGATTGTATCTATACCAATAGTGTAATTTGTTAAAGGATTATTTTCAATGTTTAAGTTCCATAATTCATATAATTTTTTATGTTTCTTTTTTGCATATAAATCATTATAAGCAAGATCTAAAGCCGATAAAGCAAACATGTTATTTTTTAAATGGGGATAAATAATATTCCAAAAATCTTCGGGCGTTTTATCTTCAATACTTTCAATAATTTGTTTAACTTTAGAAAGGTCATTAATCATATTTTTAATTGTGATGTTATAATATGGATTTGATGAAGCTTCGCCTAAACCAATAAATATACCATCTGTAAGACTAACAATTAAAGTTGATTTTGTTTTAAAGGTTTGCCTTGATATTGTAAAAGGATGCTTTAATTCTAATAAATATTCTTTTAAATGTAATTTCATGTGTCGTTTCTATTGTTTATGTTCTACTGTAAATTTAGTAGAAAACCTTATTTTAATTCCATATAATTTTCATCTCAAAGAAAAGAAACTTTCTATTTGTTATCAAACATGTTCATGTCTAAAAATTTAAAGTCAAACAGTCTATTGTTGCCATAATTACTTTATTTTAATACTCCATTGATACATATAACTAGATACTTTATCGCCTTGTTCATCAAAGCCTTCGGAAATTAACTTAAAGGTTTGTCCTTCTTTAGTTTCTATTGTTTTTGCAACGGCAAGAGCTATTTCTTTACCATCTTTACAGGAAAAAGTTATTTTCCCTTTGGCTTTTTTATAAAAATCAGCTGTTTGATGTGTAACTAACATGGATATTTTTTTACCACTATTATCAATATGTTTCATTACTAAAACTCCTGTTGTGAGTTCCGAAGCCATTCCTTGTACAGCCCAATAAATCGATTTAAAAGGGTTCATACTTCGCCATGAATATTTAACGGTTGCATGTATTTCATTCTCAGTAATTTTACTCACTCTTACACCAGAAAAGTATGCTGAAGGAATTTTAAAGAATAAATACTTATTCATGTTTTTTATGGTGAATTTAGACATAAAGCTATTTGTTTATTGGTTTTGTTTGCCAATTTAAGATTAAATATCAATATGTACAAATGTTAAAGAAGTGTTAAATTATAGTACTATGTAATACAAAGTACTATATAAAATATATATTTGTGGTGTTGTTTAGATATAATAGACTAAAAGCCAATTGAAATGATACTACAAAAAGATAAAAATTTAGCACTTATTACACACTTATCAGGATTTGGATCTTACTTTTTTCCGTTAGGAAGCATTATAATTCCTTTTGTGATTAGAGAAACAAAAAAGGAGGAAAGCAAATTTATAGACAATCTAACTAAAGATGTTGTTAATTTTAATCTATCCTATTTACTTTATGTAAGTATTTTGAAACTTACCATTGTACCAATATTTATGAATTCGTTTATTGAAGATGTTTTTATAAAAAATCATCATTTTTATTTTGATTCGAACATAAGTAGTAATGAGATTTTTGGTTTGGTTAGTTTTGGATCTTTATTGAGTCTACTTGTTATAATTAAATTCGTTTTAATTGTACAAGCAGCTATTAAAACAAATAAAGGAGAGCATTATAATTATCCGTTTACAATTAATTTTATAAAATAAAATTCAGAAAAATGATAAAAATAATAATAAGCTTACTAATTGTAATATTGCAATTTATAGCAATGATAATTAACATAATATAGATGAAAATAGAAAACACTAAAGCGCAAATGCGAAAAGGAATTCTAGAGTTCTGCATACTTTCTATATTGAGTAGAGGCGATGCTTATACTTCTGAAATACTCTTGGTCTTAAAAGGCGCTAAATTAATAGTAGTTGAAGGAACAATTTATCCACTACTAACTAGATTGAAAAATGCTGGTTTGTTATCTTACCGTTGGGAAGAATCAACTTCTGGTCCACCAAGAAAATATTATGAATTAACCGAGACTGGCAAGTTGTTTTTAAACGAATTAAATATTACTTGGGAAAATCTATCTAATTCAGTAAGTACTGTAACAACCGAAAAAGATTAATCAAAAACAACTTAAAAATTTCTTTTTTTTGAAAAGAAAAGCTTAAAAATATACTAAGATGAATAAAACAATAAACATAAATTTAGGAGGCGTTTTTTTTCATATTGATGAAGATGCATATAAAAAATTAAAAATATACTTAGATGCAATACGCAAGTCGCTAAGTGATGATCCGCAAGGAAAAGATGAGATTCTAAAAGATATTGAAATACGTATTGGTGAAATATTATCGGATAGTGTAAAAGATGTCCGACAGGTAGTAAACGAACAAGATATTGATGATATAATTTTAATCATGGGTAAACCAGAAGAGTATGCTGGAGATGAAGAGTTTTTTGAAGACGAATCATATTCAAAAAAATCAAAAAACCGCAAAAAATTATTTAGAGATACCGAAGATAAATTTTTAGGAGGTGTTTCATCTGGATTATCACATTATTTCGGAATTGATGTTATATGGATTCGATTGACCTGGTTACTGCTATTAATTGGAGGTTTTAGCGTGGTTTTATATCCTATTTTATGGATTTTATTGCCTCAAGCAAATTCTACTTCAGAAAAATTAGAAATGGAAGGTTCTGACGTGAATATTTCAAATATTGAACGAAAAATAAAAGAAGGTTTTAATGATGCATCTCAATTATTTAAAGATGGAGTTGATGATGTTTCTAAAAATTTTAAAAAAGGAGATTATCAGCATAAAATGCGTTCGGGTTTACAAGAAATGATTGACTTAATTACCAAAGTGTATTCGGAAATTTTTAAAGTTGCAGGTAAATTTATTGGCGTGTTGCTAATTGTTGTTTCAGTTTTAACACTTTTTTCTATATTAATTGGTGGTTTTTCACTTGGCAGTATTGAATTTTTAGGTTTAACTGATGAGCTAACTCAATATCCGCCATTTTTTCATACTTCTAGAATACCATTAAGTTTGTTAGTGTTATTTGGGTTTATCGCTATTGCAATTCCGTTTGTTTTATTATTCAAATTAGGGCTTAAAATAATATCAAATAATGTTAATAAATTCTCTAGACCAACCAATTTATCGCTTTTAGGCGTCTGGTTATTGTCAGTAATGGCTTTGGCTTTTGCAGGAATTGAATATGGCGCACATTCATCGCATGAGTTTAGTAAGTCAGATAGATTTGTTATAGAACACTTAAATACAAAAGACACTTTAAATATAAAGATGATTGCTTTAGATGATTTTGAACCAAGAAGATATTTCGAAGATAAAACAACATTTATAAATGAAACTCAAGTAGCATATAAAACAAATATTAGTTTTGATATACGTGAAAGTAATAATTCCGAATTGTATATAAGAACCTATAAAAAGGCAAATGGAATTTCGATTAATAAAGCTAAAGAATTAGTTAAAGATATTCGTTTTAAATATGAAGTGGTTAATAATACACTAATGTTAGACGCTTACTTTTTAGCTAATTTAAAAAACCAGAACAATTCTCAATACGTTCGCATAACCTTATTTGTACCAAAAGGAATGACTATTTACTTAGATAAAACAAATAAGAGTTTCATTAAAAAAGCCAGTAATACTCAAAATATTCGTAGCCGACACATGATAAAGCGTCACTTTAAAATGACTAATGATGGTTTAGACTGTTTAGATTGTGATGATAAAAATAAAAAGAATAAAATTTCAGTTAAATTTGAAGGTGAAACAAGTAAAGAAAATAAGAATATTACGACAAGCAAAATTAAAAAAACAGTCCGCTCTAATGAAGATGCTGAGGAAATCCATAAAGAAATTAAGCGACAATTAGAAAAATAAATGTGATTAATTCAATCTTTGTAGCGTTATATTTGTATGAATATAACGCTATAAGAATTTTAAATTTCAAATACTATTATTTTAGTAGAGAGTTAATAATCTATGAAATGTTCTAGTTGTTACTGATAAGTTAAAGATTCGCATATAAAAGTTGAGAATAGGTTATAAAAAGTTGTTCCATTTCAACAATACCATGAACTAAAAAAAGCAGTATATTTGAGAATTGAATCACTAAATAATAATAATAATAATAATGTTTTGTTAGGTTAGACCTTGAATTCAATCATAACTATTAATAAAGAAGTCAATTGAAATATTGTAACAGAACTAATTGAAATGAATTACTTAAAAGCTATATAATGAAAACACATTTTACTATTTATTTTTCACTACTTATAATATTTTCTTATGCACAAAAAAAACCAACTAATTGGAAAAGCGAATTAGATTTTGGAGACGGTTTCTCAATGACAACATTCTTGAAAGTTAGCAAATCTAACAATCAGTTTACGATAACATCACCTAAAAATGCAGATGTTAGAATATTTGGTGGTTTTAAAGCAAAGTTAGGTAGGTTATTAGGAAAACTTCCAAAAAAAGGAATTTTTTTAACTATTAAGGGTGTTCAAAAGGGAGATAGTCTGTTTGGAAATGCGAAGTTACCTATGCTTGGAAAAGTGAAATTTAAAGGCATTTTAAAAGAGGATTTATTAAGTGGTGAAATTTTAAAAAATGATACTATAATCGTTGGTAACTTAACTAGTGTGGAAACTGATGAAAATCAAATTAACTATGAAAATCTATATCCAAAAACACTAAAAATTACAGAAAATAATATATATTCAAAAAAAGTTTTAAAAACTAAAAAATGGAATAAATTCAACAAGAAAATCAAAAAATTGTTTACTAATGCTCAAGATGATATTGAACTTTTTTTAGGCTTTAATTCGTTAAGTCCCAACTTATCATTCAGCCATTATAACCTAATAATAAATAAAGATAATGACAAAAAAGACATTGTTAAAGAAGATAAAAATGAGCCAACAGTAATTTTTAAAGAAGAAAACAACAATACAGCATATTTGAAAATTAAAAATTTCAGTTCATCAAAAAATGAATTAGCGGTTATTTTACCTGAAATAGTTAAACACAACTATCAAAATTTAATTATTGATTTAAGAAATAATGGTGGTGGTGGTGTTGGTCCTGCATTTGAATTTGCAGAACATATAGTAAATGAAAGGGTAAATGTTGGATCTTTTGTAACTAATAAATTAGAGTATTCAGGATATGACCCTAAACTATTTGAAACATTACCTGAAGTTATCCCAGAATCTACCAAAAATTTTATAACAAGTTTAAAAAATGGAAAAGGCGCACAACTTATATTTCCAAAATCTGACAAACCAATATTTTCAGGAAATTTATATATTTTAACAAATAAATATACTGGTAGTACTTGCGAACCAATTGTATATCTATTAAAAACAAGTAAAAGAGCAATAATTATTGGAGAAAATACTGCTGGAGCAATGTTAAGTGCTACAACTTTTGATATTTCGGGTAAATATAAACTTGTGCTTCCAATTGCAGATTTTTACACTTATGATGGCGTCAGACTAGACGGTATTGGTGTTAAACCAGATATTGAAACAATATCTGATGAAGCGTTAAATAAAGCACTTTCTCTAATTAAAGAGCAAGAGTAGTAAAATTTGTTAAAAGGAAGTACAATTATTGGCGTCATTGTAGGGTTTTAGGATGCAATTCAAACTTTTTTATAGCGACCCCGAAAAATAAGTTTTTACACTTTCAATTTCAGTCATAGAGAGTCTTATGAATTACTTTTAACATCGTTAACAATATACTCTTTAGTTCTAAAAGGCGTCATAGGCACTTCAATTAAATCATAAGGTTCAAAATTAACTAAAGGAATACCTTCAATCATTTTGTATTCTGAAAATTCAGTTTCCATAATTCCGTAATAAATATCGGCATCAGGAAGTTTGGCAATGATATAAAAGTTTGTAAGTTTATCTTTACTTTGTAGATGTGTAATTACAAGTGGGTCTTCTTGGTTTTCTTTTAAATCATCAAAAGCATTTTCTAATTTCTTGTTTAATTCTCCCGAAATTCCTTTATGTGTTTTTTTTCCTGTTAAGCTATCAATAACCTCAATAAGTTCATCAACTGAAATACCTTCAATTTGATAATTGACTATTCTAATATACGGACTTACATCAAATGTATTTACTAAAAATGAGGCTGATCCGTTTTCTTTTATCGGAAGATATTGTCCTTTTAATTCCTCAATTCGTGCACGGATATTGATATAGATTTCATCTAGTTGTCCTTGAAAAAAATCATGTTTTTCTACCGTTGATTTTATACCGCTTTCATTTTTCAAAATGGTAAGTTTAAAATCCTTCAATTTATGGTCTTTATTCTTAAAGCCGACCGAATGTATTTCCCATTGACCAGTTTTATTACAGTTTTCACATTGGACTTGTTTAAAATTGTCCATATGTTTAATTAATGCGTCATTTTTAAAATGGCTAATGTCTTCATTTGAATGAACAGTCATTGTGCCGTCAGGTCTATGAGTACTACATTTAGTGCAGGTTAAATTGTAATATACTTGATTGAAATACATATAATTTAGAATTGTAAAAAATTAACTTAATAGCTCATCAATATCATATTTTTTGATAAAACCATCTCTTTTTAAAACAGTTAAATCTTCTAAAATCACTTTTGAATACGCTTTGTTTTCTTCATTCATTTTATCTTTAATTGAAGCATAAATTTCTTTAAATTTAGGTGCATCACCTCTTAATAAAAACAATAAGGCTTCATTAGCTATTAAATTTAAAGAATCTTTGTCTAACTGTTTTGCGGTGGAAATTGATTTTTCAGCTAAGCCCAATTCGTCAGATCTTAAGGCAAACCATGTGTATTTTACATACGAATCAACAGTTACTTTTTTTAATTGGAGATTGTTAGGGAATTGAATTAATAAAGGGTAATACAAATTAACTACATGCTTCTGCATTTTTAATTTTTCCGATGGATCAGGAGTTTCATTAATGTTTTCAATTACTGCATTTTCTTTTACAATAGCATCAAAAACATCTAAATCTTCTTCGTTTATTTTAGAAAAATACTTTTTAAAGTAGCTTATGTCACTTCGCATACTATTTAAAATAGGGCGCTCATCATCGGCATACATTTTCATTCTAAGTTCAATCTCTTCTAATATTTTTAACGATGCCGTTTTAAACCCAATATCAACAGTTTGTTCTAATAGATTTTGATACATAGTTACAACATTTAATAAAGTAACAC
Organism: uncultured Flavobacteriaceae bacterium; assembly: GCA_964403095.1. Taxonomy (GTDB): domain Bacteria; phylum Bacteroidota; class Bacteroidia; order Flavobacteriales; family Flavobacteriaceae; genus S010-17. Next base: position 10,032 of record CAYOFS010000008.1, read on the forward strand.
AAACATCTAGATTAAAAGCTTGAGGTTGTTGCTTTGCTAAATCTCTTCTGATAGTTAATGCTTTTTCAAAATATTCTTCAGCCTCTTTAAAATCGGACTTAGAGTCAAATAAAACACCTAAATTGTGGTAAGCTGTTGCAAGGTAATGTGAATATAATTCAGGTTCATTAACCATAAGTTCTTGATAAGATTTAACGGCTTCTAGGTAATGTTTTAAAGACTTTTTCTTCCTAAATTGCTCTAAATCTCCCTTTTTTTCTTTATTATCAATGGAATTATCGGTTGATAAAGTTCCAAACCCTGAAAACCCAGTTAAACCAAAACTATCATAATCATCTTTCACTTCGTGTTGCTCAGAATAAATTATACCAATACTATTTTGGGTTGCGGCATAAAAAGGCAGAAATGTAGATCTGTCATCTTTAATTAATAGCTCGTATTCGGCTAAAGATTTTTCATAATAAGTGATAGCGTCTCCATATTGATACATCGTTTTTGCAGTTACTGCTAAGTTATTGAATGTAGCAGCAACAAGAGAACGAAATGCTTCAGGTTGTGTTTCGGTAAGTTTTCTAAATATTTTAAGTGCTTTTACATAATGATTTCTTGCATCGTAAACATTATCTTCATCAGTATAAATATTACCTAAATTATAGTGAGAATTTGCAATTACAGGATCCGTTGCTTCTGAATTTTTTAGTGTATCGTAAGCTTTGATAGCATCTTTATATTGCTTTTTTGCCATATAGAAATCTCCTTTGGCGTATGAGGCATCGGCATACGAATAATGTGTATTTGCCAAGTGAAGTCCAAAATCTGCTGGATTGGTTTCGTGTGCTTTTAAGAAAATAGCTAGCGCTCTTTTGTGGTATTTTATAGCTGCTTTAGGGTTAGTTTTTACTGTGATAACTCCTAAATTATTTAGTATAGTAGCTTTATTGACTTGTAATCTTGTAGCTCTTTCTTCGGGTAAAGAATCGTGAATAGCTAGTGATTTTTCAAAACTATCAACTGATTCTTGATTTTTTTGTAGGGTTAAACAAAGTCTTCCAATAGAGTTGTATATATCTATTTTTTGTTCAGGTATTTCAGTTTTTCCCACAGCTTCCTTAAATTGTTCTATTGCATCTTGATAGTTGTTACTGCCTATCAAAACACTAGCTGATGTCATTACCTCTTCAAATGTTTCCATATAAATTATTGTTTTATTATTCTTAGATACTCACTTCTAGAAATTTCTGACAATCCAACATCGATAGTTTCGGTTGTCTCTTTTTGTAAGTCCATTATTATATAGTTATTTTCTTTTAATTTTTTTGCTAATTCGATTAGTGCAAATTCTCTAGCAAATTTTTCAGTACCATTGATATATTCACCAAAAAACATTTTCCCGTTAGAAGCGCCAAATGCTCCTCCAACAAGCTTGTCATTTTGATAAACTTCAACCGATAAGCTTAACCCTCTTTTTTCTATTTGATAATATGCATTAATTAATTTACCAGTTAACCAACCGTTATTCATTTCGCCTTTATTTTCAATGGATTGTATAAGTTTCATTACACCTTCTAAATCTTGGTTAAAGCTTACTTTAAAATTGGCTGCTTCAATGCCCTTAGTAACATATTCTGGCACATCTAATTTCTCAGGAAACATTACTATTCTAGGGTTTGGTGTCCACCATTTAGGATAACGCATTGGGCTGGTCCATAAATAAAAGCCACTTTTATATCCTTCCAAGAGCCATGCGGCATTGATATCTCCGCCTTCACCTAGTAAGCCATCGCTGTCAGCAAAGTCAGCAGGAGGAAAGGCTATAATTTCTTTTTGAAGTTTAAAAACAGGCATATTATATATATTAAAGTTTCGCAATATATGAATAATAGTATAAAATAGTTTATTTTTGTAGTACTAAATTTTAGAAAAATATGAGAATGCAATTATCTTGTCCAATGCCAAAATTTGACTTTGACTTTATAACTATGGGGCATGGAAGCGGTGGTCTTTTAACAAATAAATTATTGGAGAGTGGTGTGTTTGAAGTTCTTAAAAATGAAAAATTAGACAAGCATCATGATGGCGCTTTTTTAGAGTTTAATGGTAAGGTTGCTTTCTCAACGGATAGTTTTGTTATTTCACCAGTTTTTTTTCCAGGTGGTAATATTGGAGAACTAGCAGTAAATGGAACTGTAAATGATGTAGCTATGTGTGGCGCTATACCTAAATACTTGTCTTTAAGTTTTATTCTAGAAGAAGGTTTGCCAATGGTTGAGTTTTGGGAAATATTAGTAGGTATTAAAGAGGCTTGTGATAAGGCAGGAGTTATTGTTGTAACGGGAGATACTAAAGTGGTTGATAAAGGTAAGGGCGATAAAATTTTTATTAATACTACTGGTATTGGCGAAGTACATCCTAAAGCAAATATAGACATTAACAATGTAAAAGTTGGAGATAAAATCATAGTTAGCAATCAAATTGCAACGCATGGTATTGCAATTATGTCGGTAAGAGAAGGTTTGGAATTTGAAACCACTATTGAGAGCGATACTACAAACTTAAATCATTCTATTGTGGAGTTGTTAGATGAGTTTGGAGAAGACTTACACTTATTGAGAGATCCAACACGTGGAGGATTATCATCTACATTAAACGAAATTGCTAGAGATATAAATAGTGGTATTTTATTACGAAATCATAAATTACCAATTAATGCACAGGTGAAAAGTGCTTGTGAAATTTTAGGTTTAGACCCATTATATACAGCTAATGAAGGCGTTTTTATAGCCGTTGTTGCAGAAAGTAAAGCTACAGCTATAGTTTCAAAAATGCAAACATTTAATAATTGTAAACATGCAACAATAATAGGCGAAGTAACAGAAGCGCATCCTAATAAAGTTGTAATTACAAATACAATGGGAGGAAAGCGTGTTGTGAGTATGCAAGTAGGTGAGCAACTGCCTAGAATTTGTTAATTCTAGATAGAGTTTAGCCCGTATTATTCATAACAAAACCCTATGAATAATTCGGGTTAAGTTTGTATAATTAGTTTTTTATTGCAATATTTCCATGCATCTGCCACAATTTCATTCCTCCAGCAATACTGGTGATATTTTTAAATCCGTTATGTTTAAAAATAAGTCTTGCTAGATAACCTCTTAGACCTTTTTGGCAATAAATTAGTAGTGGTTTTTCTTTATTTTCCAACTCTTTTATAGAGGTTCTTAAACTGTCTAAAGGCATATTTATTGCGTTTGGAATAAAACCTTTTTGATATTCAGCAATAGTTCTTACATCAATAATGGTATAACTTTCGTTAGCATTTGTTTTAACATAAGAGTCAAAATCAACAAAAGATATTTGACTACACTTGTTATTTAATGTGTTTTCTGAAATAAATCCAGCAACTACAACTGGATCTTTTACAGGTGAAAATGGTGGTGCATAGGCTAAATCTAATTTTGATAAATCCGATACTTTTAATTTGGCAAAAATAGCAGTAGCTAATACATCAACACGTTTATCAACGCCATATTCTCCAAATAATTCTGCGCCAAGAATTTCTTTAGTTTCTTTGTGATAATATAATTCAATAATTAGATCTTTTGGATTTGGGTAATAACCTGGTGTCGCACCAGAAATACTAAGTACTTTATTGTATGGAATTTTTAAATTGTCTAGAGAAGTAGCGTTCATACCTGTTCTTGCCATTGTAAAATTAAAAAATTGAACTATTGCTGTTTTATATGCTCCTGAAAAGGTTAATTGTTTACCTACTGCATTTGCGCCTGCAGTTCTTCCTCCTTTATTAGAATGTGTTCCTAAAGGGAAATAATCAAATTCTCCAGTTTGTAAATTTCTTATTGCAGCATTATCTCCTGCAGCATAAACATCTTTGATAGAGGTTTCCATGCTTGTATTTACTTTTAAAGCACCATTTTTTAAGTGTTCTGCACCTTGTTTAATAAGCATTTCTGTATTAGGCTTAATTCCAATACTCATAATGACAAAATCAGTTGCTATTTGTTTTGTATCGCTTATTTTAACTGCGGTTATTTTATCGTTTTCGGTAATAAATTCGTTTATAAAAGTATTTGTGATAACACTTATTTTATTATCTTCTAAAATTTGATTTGCAAAAAAACCAAAATTAGATTCCCACATTGGTAAAACTTCTTTTGAACCTTCGATTAAAGTTACATTTTTACCAGCTTCAATTAAATTTTCAGCAACTTCAATCCCAATTAAACCTGCGCCAATTACTGTAATGTTTTTCGCTTCCTTTGCAAGAGCGTACTTCATAATTTTATCAAAATCGGTCATTGTTCTACATGTTGACCAATTATCGGTAGTATGGATTCCTTTAATTGGTGGAACAATAGATTTTGCTCCTGTAGTAAAAATCAGTTTATCATACGTGTATTTTCCTTTTGGAGTAATGACTGTTTTGTTGTCGGTGTCAATATCTATAACCTCTTCGTTAAGTTTAACATCTATATTGAACCTGTTGCGCATCAGGTCAGGTTTTACAACAATTAATTTTTGTCTATTTTCGATAACTCCAGAAAGCGCATAAGGCATTCCACAAGTTGCGTAGCTTATATTAGCACCTTTTTCAAACAGGATTATTTCGGCATTTTAATCTTCTCTTCTTGCCTTTGCTGCTGCTGATGAACCTGCTGATAATCCGCCTATTATAATTATTCTTTTTGTTTTCATTTTTGGTATATTTTAATGGTATAAAGTAAAGGTAAATTTAAAAAACTACATGTAACTTTTATTAGAAAAAACTAAAAAATTAATGATAAAAAAAGTGCTAAACATACTTGTTTAGCACTTTTTTTATTGAAATTATAAGAATTAATCCCAAGCATTTTTCGATGGTTCTTCAGAATCATCTATAGAATCTTTAATTCTTGTATTTGGCTTTATCTGTGGTTCTTCAGGAGTGTCATCATTATCTTTGTTTATGATTTCTTTTGTCCATTCGGTCATGTTTAAGTCGTCAGTTTCACCCAATTTCATGAGTATATCAAAGGTTATTTTTGCTTCCTTTTCATCTATTAAACTAATTGCAGCTCCAACATGTACTAAAACATAATCTCCTATTCTTGCTTCGGGAACCATAGCTAGATTTACGTCTTTTTGAATTCCTTCAAAATCGACTTTTCCAATTCTAAATGTTGGGTCAAGTTCGGCTACTATCTCAATTAATTTTCCAGGTATTGATAAACACATATTTTAGGCGTTTTTAGTGTTATTTTTTTCTAATTCATTTTGTAACCAAGTGTACCATTTATCCATTCCTTGACCAGTAGTTGCTGAAACTTCAAAAAATTCTAAATGATGATTTACTTGTAAAGCGTAATTTTTTAAAGCTTCTAAATCAAAATTTAAGTGAGGTAATAAGTCCATTTTGTTTATAATACAGATATCTGCACTATGAAACATATCAGGATATTTAATAGGTTTATCTTCACCTTCGGTAATACTAATTATAACCACACGTTTTTGCTCTCCTAAATCAAACATTGATGGGCAAACTAAATTCCCAACATTTTCAATCATTAAGATTGAATTGTCTTTTGGTTTTAATTGTTTTACCGCATCGTAAATCATATCACTTTCTAAATGACAACCTTTACCTGTATTTACTTGTATAACAGGCACGTTTAAAGCGTCAATTCTATCTGCGTCATTAAGGGTTTGTTGGTCACCTTCAATAACATAAAAGTCTAGTTTACTCTTTAAATCTTTTAAGGTAGTTTCTAAAATGGAAGTTTTACCAGAACCTGGAGAGCTTACTAAGTTTAAGGTGAAAATATTCTTCGCTTCAAAGTACCCTCTATTTCTTGCAGCTTCAATATTATTTTGACTTAAAATATCTCTTTCTAAATCTATAATAGTTTTTCCACGACTATGGTCGTGAGAATGGCTATGGTCGTGGT
>CAYOFS010000008.1:16073-26375 GCA_964403095.1 uncultured Flavobacteriaceae bacterium
AAATCTATAATAGTTTTTCCACGACTATGGTCGTGAGAATGGCTATGGTCGTGGTTATGAGAATGACTATTGTCTTTATTACCTGGTTTATTTATAGCGACACCATCGGTTCCGCATCCGCAAACTCCACACATATTATATTTGATTTAATTATTATCTACAAAAGTAAATAAAAAAATTAGTATTATTTTAAATAGATGGTAATTTAAATTACCTCTAATGCTTTTACTCTTAATTCTTTTCCTTGAATGATATTTTTAAAATGACTATTGCAATTTGTACAACTATCATACATTTTATTCATATTAAACTCTGTTTCACATTCTAAACAAATAGCTTTTGCTTGTATAAAATCTATTTCGAGTTTTGCGTTTTCTAATACGGTATCTTTAATAGCGGTTTCCCAAACATATTCTAAAGAATCTAATTCTACTCCAGCCATTGATCCAATTTCTAATTCAATAACATCAACAGCAGTTTTGTTTGCTTTTTTTGTTTCTTGTTCAGCAATTTTAATAATTCCCATTGCTATTGATAATTCATGCATAGTTTTTTATAAAAATAATTTAACACATAGGTAACCAACACCTCCAAGAACGATAGTATATGGAAAAGCCATTTTTACCATTTTCATATAATCCAATTTAATTAATGGAGCTAAAGCAGAGGTTAGTAAGAATAAAAATGCAGCTTGTCCATTTGGCGTTGCAACAGACGGTAAATTTGTACCGGTATTAATTGCAATAGCTAGACTTTCATATTGTTCTCTTGAAATTTTACCAGTTTTAAATGCTTCGGTTACTTCATTTATGTAAACAGTGGCTACAAAAACATTATCGCTTATAGCAGATAATAATCCGTTTGCCATATAAAACATTGTTGGTTGTTGATCTATAGGTAAAGATAATGCCCATTCTATAATTGGTTTGAATAAATGTTGGTCATGTATCATAGCTACAATAACAAAGAATACTACTAGTAAACCTGTAAAAGGTAGTGCTTCTTCAAAAGCATGTCCAAGTTGATGTTCATCGGTAATACCCATAAAGGCAGTTTGGAATATAATTAATGCTAAGCCGATAAATCCAACAGGTGCAACATGTAACGCTAAACCTGCTATTAATAATATTGAAGCAACTGCTTGTACTATTAAGTGATACTTTTCTTTATCACTTCTTTTTTCATCTTGTTCATTAGTATAGTTTTCTATAATTTTCCTAGCAACACTTGGTAATTTTGCACCGAATCCAAAAAGTTTAAATTTTTCAATAATTATAGTAGTTAGCAAGCCAGCAAAAAAGACTGGTATAGTGATTGATTTCATTTTCATAAAAAAGTCAATAAAATCCCAACCTAGCCTTTCACCTATTAATAAATTTTGAGGTTCTCCAACAAGTGTCATAACACCACCAAGTGCTGTACCAACAACACCATGCATGATTAAACTTCTTAAAAAAGATCTAAATTGTTCTAAGGCTTCTCCACTTAATTGTTTTCTGTCTATTTCGCCGTCATGATCATAATCCGTATCCATAGAGTGAATTTTATGATAAATTCCATAAAAACCAACTCCAACACTAATTAAAACTGCTGTTACGGTAAGTGCATCAAGAAAAGCAGAAAGGACAGCTGAGATAGAAACAAATAATAAAGATAAGGCGAGTTTTGATTTAACTTTAGTGAAGACCTTTGAAAATATAAACATAAGTAAGGGCTTCATAAAATATATTGCAGCAACCATAAAAACTAAAAGTAATATTACTTCTAAGTTTTGTTCTACTTCATGATATGCGTTATTTGCAGTAGTTAGTTTTAAAGCAACAGCTTGAATAGCTAATAAACCACCAGCCAATAAAGGGTATGCTTTTAATGCCATGGCGAGCGTAAAAATAAATTCTGCAATAAATATCCATGCAGTTACTGTTTTACCAAAAACAAAAACAGAGAAAACATTAAAAATTAAAAAGAATATTATAGAGAACTTGTACCAGCTTGGAGTGTTTCCAAGAAAATTTTTGAATATTGAATTAATCATAGTATTTATTATTAGATGATGTGTTTGAATGTTTAAAAAATTAGACTAATTTTTCCAAAGCTATTTCAAATGCAGTTTTACAAATGTCGGTTTTACTTTGGTTTAATTTATGTGTTTTTTGTAAAGCGTTTTTGATGATGTTAGATGTATCATCAAATATGGCTTTGTCTTGCATTGGTAAATCAATTCTGTTTTCCATGAAATAAGCAAAAACTCGAGCAATACCACAGTTTGAAATAAAATCAGGTAACAAACTGACTTGTTTGTCTGTATATTCCATTATAGATCCAAAGAAAATTTCTTTATCTGCAAAAGGAACATTTGCACCAGGAGAGATTACTTCTAAACCAGATTCAATCATTTGAATAACTTGTTTTTTAGTAACCAATCGAGAGGCAGCAGCAGGAATAAAAATTTCAGCATTAAGTTTCCATACTTTTTTGTTCATTTCATTAAAAGGAATCATTTTATCAGAAACTAAAGAATTTCCATCTTTGTTGCGGAAAAGTTCTGTCATCTCTTCTAAAGTAAAGCCATCTTCATTAATTATTCCACCAACTCTATCAATAATACCAACAACTTTAGCTCCAAGTAGTGTTAAATAATATGCTGCACCAGAACCAACGTTACCAAAACCTTGTACGATAGCTTTTTTACCTTTAATATCACCACCATAAATATTATAATAATGTTTTACGGCTTCTACAACACCATAGCCAGTTAGCATATCTGCAACTGTATATTTTTTAGATAAGTCTGGTGTATAATCGGTGTTTTCTAAAACTTTAATTACGCCCATTCTTAATTGACCAATACGGTTAATTTTATCTGCCTCGGTTGGTTTAAAATGACCGTTGAAAATCCCTTCTTGCGGATGCCAAACACCACAACTTTCTGTGATTGGAATTACATCGTGGATTTCATCTACATTCAAATCGCCACCTGTTCCGTAATAATGTTTTAATAATGGAGTTACCGCTTTGTACCAACGCTCTAAAACTCCTTTTTTTCTTGGGTCTTGTGGATCAAAATTAATACCAGATTTTGCACCACCAATTGCTGGTCCAGAAACAGTAAATTTCACTTCCATTGTTTTTGCTAGCGAGAGCACTTCGTTCATATCTAAACCTTTACGCATTCTAGTTCCGCCACCAGCAGCACCGCCACGTAAAGAATTAATTACAGTCCAACCTTCTGCTTCTGTTTCTTGATCTTGCCAATGGAAAACAATTTCAGGCTTTTTGTTTTCGTATTTTTTAAGTAATTCTTTCATTTGGTTAGATGTTAGTTTGATTTGAAAATAATATTTTTTTCAGACAGCAAATATACTTTATTTTTTTGAAAAAGAGATAATACCAATAATTGTTAATCAGAGCAAACCTATACTTTTATTTTTTAAAATGGGAATATTTTATTTTCAATATATTGCGTTTGCCCTAAATTGTTAGGTCGCTAACAATTTAAATAAGTAAAATCAAATATATTTGCATTTTAAAGCAACAAATACGTAACTATTCAGCCAAAAAACAAAAAAAGACAGTACTTATTAACAATGGTTAGTAATAAAGTTGTAAGTTTTGTTTGCAAACTCAATGAAATATTGATAAAATATGGGTTTTTGATGTCAAAGCAATAAGTGTATTTTGACAGATAAAGAAATCACATCAAATTTATTTAGCGTATTTTGAAATAAAATTGGTATCATACATCTCTACACTAAATAAAAACCAGCAAAAAATATTATTAAATATCCATAATGCTTTTGAGGATAATCACTTTTTGCATATTTTGGGTGAATAATTACAACAATAATAAATTTATTAGTTTAATAATTAGGGTTATTAAGAATAATTTCTATTTCCGAAAATTGCACTTCCAATACGTATCATATTACTTCCGTTTTCAATGGCTAGTTGGTAATCACCACTCATTCCCATAGAGATAATTTCTAAGTTGATATTGTTTGAGTAGTTATTTAGGGATTTAAAAAACACATTTAATGACTTGAACTCAGTTTCTATTTGTTTTTTATCCGAAGTAAAACTTGCCATTCCCATCAAGCCTTTAATTTTAATATTTTTCAGGGATTTGAAAGTGTCTAATGTAGGTATAGTTTTGATTTCATTAAAGGATAGTCCAAATTTAGTTTCTTCAGTAGCAATTTTGACTTGTAGTAAACAGTTAATTATTCTATTATATTTTTTTGCTTGTTTATTAATTTCAATAAGTGTTTTTAAGCTGTCAACTCCGTGAATTAAATCCACATAGTGAGCCATATATTTTATTTTATTGCGTTGTAAGTGACCAATCATGTGCCATTGAATATCTTTAGGCAATTCAGTATGTTTGGTTGTCATTTCTTGGATTTTGTTTTCTCCAAAAATTCGCTGACCTGCATGATAAGCCGATAAAATATCGGCAATTGGTTTTGTTTTAGAAACTGCTACTAAAGTAACGTGTTTGGGTAAATTAGACTTAATCAAGTCTAAATTTTTAGAAATTGACATTAAATAGTTATAAAATAATCGTTTGATTTCTATCTGGACCAACTGAGATTATAGAAACTGGTACACCAACAAAATCTTCAATAAGTTTAACATAGTCCATTAAATTTTGAGGTAAATCTTTTTCGGATTTAACTTTAGTAATATCTTCTTCCCAACCTTTAACTTTAATGTAATTAACTGAAACGTTTTCGGGTTCAATATTGTATGGAAAATGCGAAATTTTTTTGCCTTTATAGTTGTATGTAGTTGCTATTTGCAAGCTGTCAAAACCAGATAAAACATCAGCTTTCATCATAGAAAGTTCAGTTACACCATTAATTTCAACAGTGTATTTTAAAGCAACTAAATCAAGCCAGCCGCAACGTCTAGGTCTTCCAGTTGTTGCTCCAAATTCATGACCAATTCTTGCCATATCTTTACCATATTGATCGAATAATTCCGTTGGGAAAGGTCCAGAACCAACTCTGGTAACATAAGCTTTAAAAATACCAACTACCTTGCCTATTTTATTTGGAGCAACACCTAAGCCAGTACAAGCTCCAGCAGCAGTAGTATTTGATGAGGTTACAAAAGGGTATGTTCCAAAATCAATATCAAGTAAAGAGCCTTGAGCGCCTTCGGCTAGAATTGTTTTGCCACTTTTCATTGCTTGATGTAAATATTCTTCACTATCAATAAAAGTTAATTCTTTTAAACGGGCAACCCCAATAAAAAATTCTTCTTCTAATTCTTTTAAATCAAATTGAATATCAACATCAAAATAATCTAACATGGCAAGGTGTTTTCTTGTAAGTGCGTGAAATTTTTCTTTCCAGTCTTCTAATTCAAAATCACCAACTCTAAAGCCATTTCTACCAGTTTTGTCCATGTATGTTGGGCCAATTCCTTTAAGGGTAGAGCCTATTTTTGCTTTTCCTTTTGCTGTTTCGGAAGCAGCGTCAAGTAGTCTGTGTGTAGGTAAAATAACATGGGCTTTACGTGATATTAGTAAGGTTTTGTTAAAGTCAATATTATAATCGGCTAAGTTGTCTAATTCCTTTTTAAATATAACAGGATCAATTACGACTCCATTACCGACAATATTAATTGCTTTTGGGTGAAAAATACCTGAAGGAATAGTGTGTAAAACATGTTTGTTTCCATCAAATATTAATGTGTGACCAGCATTTGGACCTCCTTGGAAACGAGCAATAATGTCATATTCTTTTGTAAGAACATCTACAATTTTACCTTTACCTTCATCTCCCCATTGTAAGCCTAATAGTAAATCTACCATGATTTTATTGTAATTAATTTATTTTTTTGATTTATTTTTTGTCCCATAAAAATACAAGGAATGTTTATCGATAGTAATATCAAAGACTTCTTCAATTGTCTTTTTTATGATGCCAATTCTAGGGTCGCAAAATTCAAAAACTTCACCTGTATCAGTTAAGATAACATGATCGTGTTGTTTGTCAAAATATGATTTTTCGTAATGTGCAATGTTTTCGCCAAATTGATGTTTTCTAACAAGTCCACATTCTAAGAGTAAATCTATTGTATTGTAAAGGGTTGCTTTACTTACTCTATATTTTTTTTTAATCATATAGGTATAAAGTGCGTCAACATCAAAATGATCATCATAATCATATATTTCTTGCAGGATAGCGTAACGTTCGGGTGTTTTTCTATGCTTTTTAGTATCTAAAAATTTAGTGAAAACAGTTTTTACAATTTCTTGATTAGGTTTGCTCATTTACCAAAAGTGAATTTTATAACATAGCAAAATTACATTTTTAATGTAACATTAAGTCTTTAAAAATCGAAAATAATAAACAAGTTTTTAACAAAAAATTATTTTTGTTCTCGAATAATTTTAATAATATCTTCAACTTTTTTGAGTGATATTGTTAAGGTTTTTAGTTGTTCTTTGTTCTTTATTTCAACAGAAATTACCCCTTCAAAAAAGCCTTCATCTCTTTTAATATTGATTCCGTGTAGTTCAATATTGAGCTTATCTAGTACGTTGGTGATGTTGTTGACTAAACCTTTATTGTCTAAGCCTTTTAATCTTAGCCTTATAATATGTGATTGTTGTGTTGAATCTATCCACTTGGCTTGTTGTATTCTGTATGCATAGTTTGCTTGTAGTGAAACTGCATTTGGGCAATTTAGTTTGTGTATTTTTATGCCTTCGGTAATGGTGATAAATCCGAAAACCTTGTCTCCAGGTATTGCTGTGCAACACTTAGCAGTTTTATAATCTAATTTTTCTTCATCTTTGCCAAAAACAAGTAAGTCGTACTTTATTTTTTTTTCTTTTTCTTTTTCTTGTGTTGGTTTCTTTCTTTGTAAGGTAGATTTGAAGAAATTATAAAAACTATTACTACGGTTATTGGCAAATTCTTTTAGTTGAGAATTGTCAATTTCGCCATTTCCAATTTTCATAAATAAATCAAGACTAGTTTTGAGTTTGAAATATGCGCCTAACTCATTAACAGTTTTTTCGTTAAAAGGTATTTTAAGATGTCTTAATTTTCTTGATAAGATTTCTTTACCTTCGTTAGCGATGGCTTTTTCTTCTTCTTTTAAAGAATTTTTGATTTTTGACTTTGCGCTAGCAGTTACAACAAAATTCAACCAACTTAATTTTGGTTTTTGATTTTTAGAAGTGATAATATCTACTTGGTCACCACTTTGTAATTTGTGATCTAAAGGCACTATTTTGCCATTTACTTTTGCGCCTCTACATTGCATACCTACCTCTGTATGAATGGCAAAGGCGAAATCGACAGGTGATGCATCTTTAGGTAGGTTTTTTATATCGCCATTAGGCGTAAAAATATAAATCTCTTTTGCGTATAGATTAAGTTTAAATTGTTCCACAAAATCTACAGCATTATTATCAGGGTTCTCTAAAGTTTCTTTTAATAAATTCAACCAAGATTCTAGTCCGTTTTCTTTTGTATTGCCTTGTTTATATTTAAAGTGTGCGGCATAACCTCGTTCGGCAATTTCGTTCATTCTTTCTGAGCGAATCTGAACTTCAACCCATCGTCCTTTTAAGCCCATTACGGTAATATGTAAGGCTTCATATCCAGTTGATTTGGGGTTTGATATCCAATCACGTAATCGTTTTGGGTTTGGTGTAAAGTGATCGGTTACAATGGAGTATATTTTCCATGCATTAAATTTTTCATCTTTACTAGAGCCTTTATAAATTATTCTAATAGCGAATTTATCATAAACTTCATCAAAAGAAACACCTTGATTAAGCATTTTCTTTCTAATGGAATAAATGGATTTTGGTCGTCCTTTTATTTCATAGACTATTTTCTCTTTGTCTAGTGTGGTGCTAATCACTTTAGAGAAACTTTTAATATAGATATCTTGCTCTTCTTTGCTTTGTGTTATTTTATTATTTATTTCGGAATACATTTCAGGCTCAGTGTATTTTAAGCCTAAATCTTCTAATTGTGTTTTAATATTAAATAGACCTAATCTGTGCGCTAAAGGTGCGTAAATAAATAATGTTTCTGATGAAATTCTAACTTGTTTGTGAGGAGGCATTGCATCCATTGTTTGCATATTGTGTAATCTATCGGCAATTTTGATTAGAATTACACGAACATCATCATGCAGTGTTAATAGCATTTTACGATAGTTCTCTGCTTGAAGTGAAACATCTTGGTCTTTTTTAAGATGTGATATTTTGGTAAGTCCATTAACAATTCTTGCAATTACTTCGCCAAATAAACGCTTCATGTCTTCAACGGTATATTTAGTATCTTCAACAACATCGTGAAGTAAAGCACCGGCAATAGAAACTGCTCCTAAACCTATTTCGTTAGAAACTATTTTAGCAACAGCAATTGGATGATAAATATATGGTTCTCCTGTTTTTCGTCTTTGTTCTTGATGTGCCTCAATGGCTAAATCAAAAGCGCTTCGAATTAATACTTTGTCTTTATCGGTTAAAGTTTCGTAGGTGTCACTTAATAGGTTTTTATATCTTCTTGCTATTTCTTTTTTCTCTTCTTCGCTATATGCCATGAAATAAAAGTATATTATTTTTTTGAAACCACCTTATAAAAAAGTAAATTTATTATATTATTAAACAGGCGGACAATTAAAGTTATTTGACTTTTGACTAATTCGTTTATTATCAGTTAGTCTTGTGTCTATTGTCTAACGGTTTAATGTCGCCATATTATTAATACATTATGACATATAAAATAGTTCAATAAATTATTTCTTTTTCCTTTATTTTTACTCTTAATCTAAAGAAAAAATATTCTAATTTATTTTGGATTATTTTACATCTTACAGTGGTGCAAAATCATTACAACAGAATTAAATTTAATTTTTCACATAAAAAAGGCTGTAATAAAATTACAGCCTTTTAGTATTTATAATAAAATTAAGTTTTTAAATATATTAAAACTTTAAAGTAAATCTCAAGTTATAATTTCTTCCTAATTGACCAATTTGAGTTACTTCAGAACTGTATTTAAATCTTCCTCCTGCAGATCTTAAATCAACATTTAAGTCATCTGGATATACATCAAATACATTATTTACCATAAAAGAAAAACCAAAGCTTCTTGAAAAATCATATCCAATTGAAAAATCAGTTGCTATCTTTGCTGCGTGTACTTGGTCATCTATAGCTGTATCTCCTGCGACAGTAACTTCTCCAAAACGAGTATTGTTTAATACGAAATTAAAATCTTTTATGTCGTAATTTAAACCTAATGCTATTTTTGATTTTGGTCTAGCGTCAGTGATACGCAATTCTTCTCTATGATTAAATACACTATATCCATTATCAGATAATACTTTTGGATTAGATACCTTTCCGTCCATTTTTGTATTGTTAAAGTTCATAGATAAATTAGCGCCAAACCTACCAGAGCCAACATCAACCTTATTTAATGTAGCTACTAAATCAACTCCTGTTGTTTTCGTGTTTACTGCATTTATAAAAAACTGTAATGCTTTTATACCATTATCGGTTAATATCTGCTCTACAGGGTTTGTACCAGCAATGTCATCAAAGCCAATTTGTGAAGAGAATAAAACTCTGTCATTTACGGCGATTTGATATAGATCTGCACTAAAGCTAAATTTACCAATCTTTGCTGTTGCTCCAATAGAGAAGTTTTGTGAAGTTTCTGCTTCTAAGTTTGAAACACCTAAATCTTTAACAATAGCACTGTCATTAGCAAAAGTACCTTGTAATTGTGGGTCAGGATTGGTGCCTACAATAATATATTGTGTTAAAGTAATATGTCTTTGATGTAAACTTGGCGCTCTAAAACCTGTACTTGCAGATGCTCTAATAGTAGCATTGTCTCCCACTTTATAACGTCCGTTTAATTTCCAAGAGAAATTAGAACCAAAATCAGAAAAGTCTTCATAGCGTATAGCTCCTCCAAAAAGTAATTCTTTTGAAATATCGTAATCTAAACCTGCATATATTCCAAAGTTACTACGTTCTGTGTCCATAGCTTCGTTTGGTTTAATCCCTGCAAAAGAATCAGAACCTCCACCATAATAAGATAACTCATCTCCTTTATGTCCTTTATAATATTCTTTTTTGTATTCAAAACCAAATGAAGTACTTATTTGATCATTGTGTACTTTTGATAAGTCTAAGTTTGTTACAAAATTACTAAAAGCATAACCTCCTGGTTTAAAAGTTCTTGGAGACCATCCGTGGTCTGCTAAATAATCTCTATTTACAGAATTATTAACGGTATAATCAACATAGTTTCT
>CAYOFS010000008.1:26475-33366 GCA_964403095.1 uncultured Flavobacteriaceae bacterium
TTAACTTACCTTTATCACCAACATTAAAAGTGCCATTATAGTCAATACCCATATTAAATCCATCACCTTGACTTGTAATTCCTACGTTAGAATTTACTTCTGAATATTCAACATCATCTTTTAGTATGATATTAATAACCCCTGCAATTGCATCAGAACCATACTGAGCAGATGCTCCATCACGTAAAACTTCAATTCTTTTTACAGCGGAATTAGGGAAAGATTTTAAATCAATACCTACTTCACCTTTACCAGGTGTACCGTTTAGATAAATTTGAGCAGATTGCTTCATTCTTTTACCGTTCATTAATACTAAGGTTCTACTTGGTCCTAAGCCACGTAAATCTGCTGGGTCAAAATGAGCAGTTGCGTCAGAAATTGCTTGAGTAGCAGAATTGAATGAAGGTACTTTGTAGCTTAACATTTGCTCTACTTGTACTTTACCACTACTTTTTAACTCAGCAACACTAATATTGTCAATTGGTACGGGTGAATTAAGAGCGGTTCTAGGTTTTGCTCTGTTTCCTGTGATTACAATTTCGTCTAAAGCCATTCCTTCTACCATAGAAACGTTTAAGACTGCGGATCCATCTAGAGTTTTGGTAATAGGTTGGAAGCCAATAGATGTAAATTGTAGTTCATCACCTTTGGTTACTTGTAAGCTGAATTTACCATCAAAATCTGTACTTGTTCCTGTAGATTTTCCTTTTATTTTTACCGAAACCCCTGGTAAGGGCTCTGAATTATTATCAGTAACCGTTCCTGAAACTTTGTATTGCGCCATCATAGAAAATGATACTAGCAATAACGTAATTAATAGTGTAATTTTTGTTTTCATAAAAAAAATTTTAGTTAATATTTGATTAATATTGCCAAACATACTGTTTTTTTTATTAAAAAAATAACAATTACACTTAAAAATTAAGAATTAATTAATATATAGCAATTATTTAAAGATATTTGTAATTGTGAGTTTTTTTTTTTTGAATGGTTAAGGAGTGTTAAAATAAATGATTTATTGGTGTCAAATGAAGTTAAAACTATTTAGTTCTGTTAAAAGGAAATAGAGTTAAAATGTTTTTTTGGTTTCAATTTCCGTTTGAGTAATCACGTATTGCTGACTTTAGTCAGATTTTCCAACCTATGGACTTTAGTCCATAGTGGTTGAGTTAAATATAGTGTGGTGTAGGTAGTGTGATTATCTACTAATGTTATTAGAAATAATACCAGAGCTGTGGTTTTTACTCGCTCCAGTAACGGATCTTAAGCAGTTTGTTTTATTTTTTAAACGTAATAATCCTAGAAAAGCAAAAATTAAAGCCTCTTTAAAATCAACAATCTCTTTTTTTGGAATGATAATATCGCAAGTTGTGTGATGTTTTATTCGTTGAATTAAATAGGTATTAAAAGCACCGCCGCCAGTTATAAACAAACTACCTTTATTATATGTGTTTTTAGCTATTTGATAAGCAGCATGTTCCGTAAAAGTATGTAAAATATCTTCTATTTTTATTGTTTTATAAATGTTTATAAGAGGCAATATAATGTCATTTAAATATTCGACACCTAAAGATTTAGGATGATTTAGAGTGTAATATGGTAAATTATTTAAGTCCTTATATAAAGGAGTGTTTAAAGTGCCTTTTTTTGCCATGTTACCACTATCGTCATAATCAAAGCCACGTTTTTTTGCAAAATGATTTAAAACAGTATTTACAGCACATATATCATAGGCAATTCTATCATTTCCTTTCTTGAAAGAAATGTTAGCAAATCCGCCAAGGTTTAGGCAGTATTTGTAATTTGAAAATAATAAATCATCACCAATAGGAACTAAAGGAGCTCCTTGACCACCAAGTGCGACATCTTGTGTTCTAAAATCGTAAACAGTTTTGATTTTTGTTTTTGTAGCAATGATGTTTCCATCTCCAATTTGTAAGGTGTAATTTTCTTCAGGCTTGTGGTGAATAGTGTGTCCGTGAGAAGCAATAAAATCAACAGTGGCAATGTTGTTGTTTTTTATAAATTTATTAATGATGTTAGCTAAATAATCAGCATACTTATTGTCTAAACTGTCTAAGTCGCTTTGGTTATAATGGAAAGCTTCTGATAATGATTTTAGCCATTCTTTTGAGTATGGAATTGTTTCTGCTTTTAAAATAGTGAACTCCCATTTGTCAAGATATTCAAATTTAACATATACAATATCAACACCATCTAATGATGTACCACTCATAACGCCAATGCTGTGCCAAATTTTTGTATTCAAAATGAGTAAAAATTATTTAAAATAAATTATATTTGCATTTATAAAAAAACCTTATAGATACCTAACAAAAATACAATTAAAATAGATATAAATGGATTTTAGCCTTACCGAAGAACAAATTATGATTCGTGATGCAGCACGTGATTTTGCACAAACAGAATTATTACCAGGTGTTATTGATCGTGATGAAAAACAAGAATTCCCTCATGAGCAAATTAAAAAAATGGGTGAGCTTGGCTTTTTAGGAATGATGGTAGATCCAAAGTATGGCGGCGGCGGAATGGATGCAATTTCTTATGTTTTAGCAATGGAAGAAATTTCAAAAGTAGATGCTTCGGCTTCTGTTGTTATGAGCGTAAACAACTCGCTTATTTGTTGGGGAATAGAAACTTATGGAACAGAAGAACAAAAGCAAAAATACTTAACAAAATTAGCGACAGGAGAAATTATAGGAGCTTTTTGTTTAAGTGAACCAGAAGCAGGTTCCGATGCAACTTCTCAACGCACAACAGCAATTGATAAAGGAGATTATTATTTAGTAAATGGAACAAAAAATTGGATTACTAATGGGAGTACAGCTTCTGTTTATATTATTATTGCTCAAACGGATATTGAAAAAGGGCATAAAGGAATTAATGCGCTTATTATAGAAAAAGGTGCCAAAGGTTTTGTTGTAGGAGCGAAAGAAAATAAATTAGGAATTAGAGGTTCAGATACACATTCATTGATGTTTAATGATGTAAAAGTGCCTAAAGAGAACAGAATTGGCGATGATGGTTTCGGGTTTAAATTTGCCATGAAAACACTCGCTGGTGGAAGAATAGGTATTGCTTCTCAGGCATTAGGTATTGCTTCTGGAGCGTATGAATTAGCTTTAAACTATTCAAAAGAGCGTAAAGCTTTTGGAAAAGAAATATCTCGTCATCAAGCAATAGCCTTCAAATTAGCCGATATGGCAACTGAAATTGAATGTGCAAGGCATCTTTGTATGAAAGCTGCTTGGGATAAAGACCAACATAATAATTACGATTTGTCAGGTGCAATGGCAAAATTATTTGCAGCAGAAATGGCGATGCGTGTTACTGTTGAGGCAGTTCAAATCCATGGAGGTTATGGGTTTGTAAAAGAATATCATGTAGAACGTATGATGCGTGATGCAAAAATTACGCAAATTTATGAAGGAACATCTGAAATTCAAAAAATAGTGATTTCACGCAGTGTTTTAAAAGATTAATAAATCAATAAAATTTTAAGCTGTCTGAAATGATAGCTTTTTTTTGAAATAGATTTAAAAATTATTTATTTTTGTAAGAAGAATAATTAAAATAAAACTAATGAATTATATTTTATATGATGGTGAATACCGTAATCAATTATTGCCATTTACATATACAAGACCAGTTGCAGATATAAGAATAGGTATTTTAACTATTCGTGAAAAATGGGAAGCATATTTAGGTTTAACCACTACAACTTTAACCGAAGAATATTTAGAAAAAAAATATCCAATGGTTGAAATGGAGTCTAATATTATGATAAATGCTTCTTTCTTACCAACACAAAATATTGTTAATCAGATAAAATCTTTAAAAGAAAATGAAGCAATCATTAAAGATGATGAAATCCTTGCATTTTACACAAAAGACACACAAGAAGAGGTTGATTTTGGTTCTTATACGGTAATTGAGTGTGAAGATAATTTTATTCAGATAAAAAATACTTGGGATATATTTGCCTTTAACGGGCTAGCTATTCAGGCCGATTTTGATTTAATTACTAAAGGTAGAAAATCTCAAGAAATTCCAGATACTGTGCAATGTATTAATAAAGAAAATATTTTTATAGAAAAAGGTGTTACTATTAATTTTGCAACATTAAATGCTTCAAAAGGCTGTATTTATATAGGTAAAAATTCCGAAGTAATGGAAGGAGCAATGATAAGAGCTCCTTTTGCTTTATGCGAAGGTTCAACAGTGAAAATGGGTGCTAAAATTTATGGAGATACTACTATCGGTCCACAATGTAAGATAGGAGGTGAGGTAAGTAACTCAGTATTTTTAGGCTTTGCAAATAAAGGGCATGATGGGTTTCTGGGTAATTCTGTAATAGGCGAGTGGTGTAATTTAGGAGCAGATACTAATACGTCAAACCTTAAAAATAATTATTCTGAGGTCAAATTATGGTCTTATAAAACAGAGCGATTTACTAAAACAGGCTTGCAATTTTGTGGTTTGATGATGGGTGATCACTCAAAATGCGGTATCAATACCATGTTTAATACAGGTACTGTTGTTGGTGTAAGTGCGAATGTTTTTGGTGGTAATTTCCCTCGTAATTTTATTCCTTCTTTTTCTTGGGGCGGAAGCGCAGGTTTTACAACCTATCAAATGCGAAAAGTAAATGAGGTAGCACAAGTGGTCATGAATCGTAGAAATATAGAATATGATGAAAAAGAACAGCAAATTCTAGCACATATTTTTGATGTAACTGCAAAGTATCGAAATTATTAATAATGGTTATGTTCCTGAATAATGTGGAATATTTAATTTTTCATAATTTTTTTCAATATTCCTATATTCCTTTATAGTTTTGTTGTAAACAATTTAAAACTGACGAAAACAATGAACTTGAAAGATCAAAATACAGCCTTAATAATAATTGACGTTCAAAAAGGATTTGATGATGAAGAACATTGGGGCGGAAATAGAAACAATAAAGATGCTGAAACAAAAATTGTACAAATCCTTGAAAGGTGGAGAGGATTAAAGTTGCCAATTTTTCATATCCTTCATAGTTCTTTAGAACTTGATTCAAAATTACACGAATCTCATCCAGGATTCGAAATGAAAGATGAAGTAAAACCGATTGATGGAGAACCTATAATTGTAAAAAATGTAAATAGTGCTTTTATCGGAACTGACCTAAGAGAAAGACTTGATAATCAAGAAATAAAAAACCTTGTCATAGTTGGGTTGACTACAAACCATTGCGTTTCGACTTCAACGAGAATGGCTGGGAATTTTGGATTTGATGTTTTGCTTATATCTGATGCTACTGCGACATTTGACAGAATTGGAATAAACGGAGAACTGTTTGACGCGGAAATGATTCATCAAACAGCTTTGGCAAGTTTAAATAATGAATTTGCTCAAGTAATTGATACCGAAAAACTACTTGGATTAGTATAAAAAAACAGTTTACAACAACGGCTATACTTAATTGCTTAGTTCAGTCTACTATTCAAAAACCTTGTAGCGTTTACAAATTGTATCATTGTGACTCCTATAAGTACGAAAGCCAATTGCCTCATAGTAACCAAGACCCTCAATATTTGTTGCGGCAATACTGGCATCAATATTTTTAATATTAGCTAACATTGCTGCTTTTTTTGTTTCTGTAAACAATAATTTTCCAATTCCTCTCCGCATTGCTTTCGGATTGACGTGTGTTCCAATAATTCCCCAGCCTACCGCAACTCCATATACATTTCCTAAAGTAGCAAGTTTTAATACTTGCAAACCTAAAATTGAGCCATCATTATCTTCAGCCACAATACATTGTATATTGTCGATATTATTAATATACACTGTGCTAATAAAGTGTTCATCATCTGGTGAAATTCGTTTCCCAAGAGCAGTTAGTTGTTGCAAAAAAGAACTTATTTCTGTGGTATCTTTAATAATCGCTTCTCTTATTTTCATATTTAGTTCATTTATTATCGAGTAAAAGAATTCATAGGTATTTCGGTTTGTATATGCTTAGTGCTGATTAAAAATACAATAATTTTCGGTTTAGCACTTAGCCAAATTTTTAATTTTATTCTTCTATTATTAACGCAAAATTGAAAATTTTGCGGACTTCATAAATACGCCTTAACCTCGCTTAAACACTGACTTAAAGCATTAAGTGTATACGTTGTTGTCAACAGTAATTTATTCAAATTTCATTTCAAATAAAAGATAATGTTTTATGCCGAATTTCTTTCCCCAATTTTCAATTTCCTTTCCACTTGTTCCTACTTCACACCACGATTTAGAACCATCTTCTCGCACGTATGGAAGAATATATGCTAACAAATAAAATTTTTCATTGTAGCCAATTTCTAATTTACTTTCATCTGCAATATTTCTCAAACTATATTCGTGAGTGTCAATTGCGTCATATTCTTTTGTTATTGAAAATCTCGGAAATTTAAAAGTCATTCTCAATTTATTCTTATGAGTTAATTTTGAAATTACCTTTAAATTTAAAATAGTATCATTTACTTTTTCAAATTGTTCAATTCCGATAGTTTTACTATTAAAAACGGTTGTGTCCCTTACGATTTTTCCGTCCCAAATTTCCTTAACTGTGAGATGATAACTTTTATCTTTTAATTCTTTCCCAATGAATTTTAATTTCAAATATTGAATTCCTTCAAATTGTAGAATATCTCTAATTTCAGAATTATCAGAAGAGTAGTCCGAAATCATTTTCAGCCCGTTATCTGAGTTTTGTCCGAACGAAATATTTGTAAAATAAATACAAATTAAAATCAGAATTCCTTTTTTCATAATTTTTGGTTTTTTATTCCAACTAACGTCAAATTTTAACTACTCAATATCAAGTAGTTGCAAAACCAA
>CAYOFS010000009.1:0-31038 GCA_964403095.1 uncultured Flavobacteriaceae bacterium
CCTAACGAAGTGGTTCACGAATACAAAAACAAATATAAAATGAATGAGTAATTGTTAACCCAATTTTGAGCTAAATAAATTTCGAGTATTTTCAATTATAGCAGATAGTTTGACTTTGTAATAAAAAATTTGTGAATAATTCGGCTTAAGCAAGTCGTTTTTATATAATATTTAAAGCTCGATATACCATATGATATATCGAGCTTTAAATATCACCTTAAGGCAATTAAATAAAAATTTATTTTGATTTAATTTCAAAATCTTCCATAAATTTAGTGGTATAATTACCTGCTAAATAATCTGGATGTTCCATTAATTGCTGATGAAAGGGAATAGTAGTTTTTACACCTTCAATAATAAACTCTTGTAAGGCTCTTTTCATTTTATTAATTGCTTCTTCTCTAGTTTGCGCTGTTGTTATCAATTTGGCAATCATAGAGTCATAATATGGTGGTATCATATAACCGTCATAAACATGAGTGTCTATTCTTACTCCATGTCCGCCTGGCGCATGAAATGTTGTGATTTTTCCTGGGCAAGGTCTAAAATTATTAAACGGATCTTCCGCATTTATTCTACATTCAATAGAGTGTAATTCTGGAAAATAATTTTTACCAGAAATTGGTACTCCAGCAGCAACTAAAATTTGTTCTCTTATTAAATCAAAATTAATAACCTGTTCCGTAATTGGATGCTCAACTTGGATACGTGTATTCATCTCCATAAAGAAGAAATCCCTATGCTTATCCACTAAAAATTCTACTGTACCTGCACCTTCATATTTGATGAATTCCGCAGCTAAAACAGCAGCTTCACCCATTTTTTTACGCAATGCTTTTGTCATAAAAGGTGAAGGTGTCTCTTCGGTTAATTTTTGATGACGACGTTGCACAGAACAATCTCTTTCAGATAAATGACAAGCTCTTCCTGTAGAATCACCAACAATTTGAATTTCAATATGTCTTGGCTCTTCAATTAATTTCTCAATATACATATCATCGTTTCCAAAAGCAGCTTTAGATTCTTGCTTTGCAGCAAACCAAAGTTCTTTCATATTATCACGATTCCAACAAGCACGCATTCCTTTTCCTCCACCGCCAGCAGATGCTTTAAGCATTACTGGAAAGCCCATTTCATCAGCTAATTTAAGTGCATCATCAAAATCTTCAATAATACCGTCAGAACCAGGAATAATAGGTACTCCTGCTTTTTGCATAGTATTACGAGCCGAAGCCTTATCACCCATTAAACTAATCATTTCATCGGTAGCACCAATGAATTTAATATTATGCTCTTCGCATATTTTTGAAAATTTAGCATTTTCTGCTAAAAACCCATATCCTGGATGAATGGCATCTGAATTGGTGATTTCTGCTGCTGCAATAACATTTGCCATATTCAAATATGACGCACTACTCGCTGCAGGACCAACACAAACGGCTTCATCAGCAAACTTAACATGTAAGCTTTCTTTATCCGCAGTAGAGTAAATAGCAACTGATTTAATTCCCATTTCTCTACAAGTTCTAATTACACGTAGTGCAATTTCACCTCTATTTGCTATAAGTATTTTTTTAAACATATATTTTTTCTTTAAATTCCAAATAACAATTTTCAAGTTCTAATAGTAACTTTTAAATTTATTATTTGGGTTTTAGAATTTATACTAAGATGGATCAACCAAATATAGAGGTTGATCAAATTCTACAGGTGAAGAATCATCTATTAAAATTTTAACTATTTTACCTGAAACTTCTGATTCAATTTCGTTAAATAACTTCATTGCTTCAATAATACAAACTGTATCTCCTTCAGAAACAGTATCACCAACAGATAAAAAAACTGGTTTATCAGGTGACGGTTTTCTATAAAACGTACCAATTATTGGAGATTTTATAGTGATATATTTTGATGTATCTTCAGTTTTTTCTTCGTCTGTATTTTCAGATGTTCCTGATGTAGGCTGAATTACTGATGGAACTGGAGCTGTCATCATTGGTGCTTGATGAACAATTGTTGTTTCATTTTTACCATTACCGCCTGTTCTAATGGTTATTTTAATGTCTTCCATTTCTAATTTAACCTCACTTGCACCTGATTTAGCTACAAATTTAATTAGGTTTTGAATTTCTTTTAAATCCATAATATTATAATTTTTGATTAAAAATATTCACTTATTGTGAATTGGTTAGTTGTTATTGTATGTCCAAGTTAGATAAATAGATCCCCAAGTAAAACCTCCTCCAAAAGCAGCAAAAACGATTTTATCTCCTTTTTTTAATTTAGATTCATAATCGTTTAATAATAATGGTATTGTTGCCGATGTGGTATTACCATATTTCTCTATATTCATCATAACTTTAGATGGTTCTAAATTTATTCTTTTTGCAGTTGCATCTATTATGCGTTTATTTGCCTGATGCGCTGCTAACCATTGAATGTCATCATTGGTTAAATTATTTCTTTTTAATATTTCTTCGGCTGCATCTGCCATATTTGACACTGCATATTTAAAAACAGTTTTTCCATCCTGAAAAATAAAATGCTCTTTATTTTCAACTGTTTCTTTAGTTGTAGGATACATAGAACCTCCTGATTTTACATGTAAAAAATCTCGTCCTATTGCATCACTTCTTAAGTATTCATCTTGTAATCCAAAGCCTTTTAAATTTGGTTCAAACATAACGGCTCCTGCTCCATCACCAAAGATAATACAAGTTGCTCTGTCTGTATAATTAATCATTGATGAATTTTTATCGGCTCCTATTAATAATACTTTTTTATACTTTCCACTTTCAATATAACTTGATGCTGTGGACATTCCATATAAAAAACTAGAACAAGCGGCTATTAAATCAAACGAAAATGCATTTACGGCTCCAATCTCTGTAGCTACAAAGGTTGCTGTTCCAGCTGCTTGCATATCTGGAGTAGCTGTACCAACAATAACTAAGTCAATATCTTTAGGGTCTGTATGTGATTTCTTTAATAGATCTTTAGCTGCTTGAATTGCCATAAAAGAAGTTCCTTTCCCTCTTTCTTTAAGAATTCGCCTTTCCTTAATCCCTGTTCTTGAAACAATCCATTCATCATTTGTTTCAACTAAGGTTTCCAACTCAGCATTCGTTAATATATAGTCTGGAACATATTTTCCTACGGCTGTTATTGCTGCGGTAATTTTAGTCATACGTATTTTTCTATTTTAATAATTTAGACCATGACACATTCACATTAGTCATTTCTATAAATATTATATTTTAGCTATAATATTATGTAATTAAATAATGCGGTAAAAATAATCAATATTTTTACAATAATATGTTCAAAAACATTGAAAATTTTAAATAATTCCAATTCTATTTCAAAATACGCTAAATAAATTTGAAATATTTTTATTTTTTACAGTCTTCAAATTTCAAGCATAGCAATAGCTATGGTTGAAATTTGAAGTGCAGGAAAACGTGAAAAGACAAATAATTTATAGCGTAATTGGTACAAGTCCATAACTGTCCGAAAAATAGCGGACTTAAGCAAAATAACTTCTATACTTTTGTAATGCTATTTTTAATATTTCTACCGATTTTATTAAATCTTCTTTTTTTAACACATAGGCAATTCGTACTTGATTTTTACCCGAACCTTTTGTAGAATAAAATCCACTTGCAGGTGCAACCATGATAGTTTCATTATTATGATTGAATTTTTCTAAAATCCATTGCGCAAAATGATTAGAATCTTTTATTGGTAATTCTGCGATACAATAAAATGCTCCTTTAGGCTTTGATACTTTTACGCCTTCAATTTGTTGTAATGCATCAACAAGTGTGTTTCGTCTATCAGTATATTCATCTAAAACATTAGTAAAATAGCTTCTTGGTGTATCTAAAGCTGCTTCGCTAGCAATAAGTGCATAAGTTGGTGGACTTAATCGTGCCTGTGCAAACTTTAAAATCGTAGCTATTAATTCTTTATTTTTAGAAACCACACAACCTATTCTAGCGCCACACATACTATATCGTTTAGAAACAGAGTCTATTAAAATAGCATGTTGAGTTAAAGCTTCTTCTTGCATAACGGAATAATGTTCTAATCCATCATAAACAAATTCACGATAAACTTCATCGGCAATTAAAAATATATCGTGCTTTAAAACTATTTCTTTTAATTTTTGAATTTCCTCCTTGGTATATAAATAACCCGTTGGATTTCCAGGATTACAGATAATAATAGCCTTAGTTTTATCGGTAATTGATTTTTCAAATTCAGCTATATCTGGTAAAGCAAAGCCATCGTTAATTGATGAAACAATCGGTTTAACCACTACGCCATTTGCAGTTGCAAAACCGTTATAATTAGCATAGAAAGGTTCTGGTATAATAATTTCATCGCCTTGATCTGTTATACTACCAATAGTAAATAATAAAGCTTCCGAGCCACCAGTTGTAACTACAATATCACTTGCTTTTACATTAATATTATGCTCTTTATAATAACCAACTAATTTTTCACGATACACCTCAGACCCTTCAGATCTTGCGTAAGCCAAAACATTTAAGTTACAATTCTTAACAGCGTTTAAAGCTACAATTGGCGTTTCAATATCTGGCTGACCAATATTTAAGTGAAAAACTTTTGTTCCTCTTTTTTTTGCATCTTCGGCAAAAGGAACTAATTTTCTAATAGGTGATTGAGGCATTTTTATACCTTTACTAGATATTTTTGGCATGATTTAGTACTTTTTATTAAAGTGCAAATTTCCGAAAAATATTATATAAATCTATACTTAATTTACAATTTTATTATTGTTAATAATTAATTCAAATATATTTTCAAATATATTACAAACTAGTATTTGGTTTTGTAAATTTGTTGCTTACTTAATATATACAATATGCCTATTACGTTACAATTAGAAAAATTTTCAACACAAGTTAGACGCGATATCGTTAGGATGGTTCATGATGTACAATCTGGACATCCTGGAGGCTCTTTAGGATGCACCGAGTTTTTAACTATCCTTTATCAAGAAGTAATGAATTATTCAACCGATTTTGATATGGACGGTAAAGATGAAGATTTATTTTTCTTATCAAACGGTCATATTTCTCCTGTTCTATATAGTGTATTAGCACGAAGTGGTTTTTTTCCTGTAAAGGAATTAAGTACTTTTAGAAAATTAGGAACACGTTTACAAGGACATCCAACTACACATGACAACTTACCTGGAATTAGAATGTCTGCTGGGTCATTAGGACAAGGTTTATCCGTTGCAATTGGTGCTGCACATGCTAAAAAAATGAATGGTGACAAGCATTTTGTTTATACACTTCATGGTGATGGCGAATTGCAAGAAGGTCAAAATTGGGAAGCAATAATGTATGCTAGCGCAAACAAAGTAGATAATTTAATTGCAACAATTGATTATAATAAAGCACAAATTGATGGCTCAACTGATGATGTATTAACCTTAGGTGATTTAAGAGCTAAGTTTGAAGCATTTGACTGGCTAGTTATAGATGTAAAAGAAGGTAATAATGTTCCTAGTATTATAAAAGGTATAAATGAAGCAAAAGAACTATCCGGAAACGGAAAACCTGTTTGTATTTTACTCCATACCGAAATGGGTAATGGTGTTGATTTTATGATGGGCTCTCACGCTTGGCACGGAAAACCACCATCAGATGAACAATTAGCTATTGCTTTAGCTCAAAACGAAGAAACTTTAGGTGACTATTAATACTTTACTACCAAAAAAGTTATTATAATTACCATTGTATTGTTCATTAAATAATACATTTCACATAATTTATTGACTACATCACAAATTTGATAGTTAACATCTAAAAACCCTTTCAATATTAATATTGAAAGGGTTTAATTATTTTACTCATGCCAGTTTAATTTAAAATATTTTTTTGTTTTTCAATCTTTGAATTTTAAGTGACGAAAAACGAAAAAAAAATGAATTATTTATAGCGCATTTTAATGTTGAATTGGTATCAGTGTCATTAGGTAAAATAATTACATCTAAATTTATAATTTACACAAATCTATAAAACACTATTCCTTATCAAAAAGTGCTTTATGAATAAATCCTGCAGCAACTGCTCCTAAGATTGGTGCTACCCAAAACAACCATGACTGCGTTAAGTATTCTCCACCAGCAAATAATGCTTGACTCATAGATCTAGCAGGATTAACCGATGTATTTGTAATAGGAATACTAATTAAATGGATTAATGTTAACCCTAACCCAATAGCAATTGGAGCAAAACCTTTTGGAGCTCTATCATTTGTGCTACCAAGAATTATTAACAAGAAAAACATTGTTAATAAAAACTCTGCAATAAAAGCAGACTGCATACTGAATTTATCTGGTGATAAATGCCCATATCCATTCGCAGCAAAACCACCAATATCAGTAAAACCTTCTTTACCAGACACAATTAAAGACAACATTGTAGCTGCTGCAATTGCCCCTACTAGTTGTGCTACAATATAACCAACTAAGTCTTTTGCATCGAACTTTCCTCCTGCCCAAAGACCAAAAGAAACTGCTGGATTAAAATGACCTCCAGAAATATGTCCAACAGCATAAGCCATTGTTAAAACAGTTAAACCAAATGCTAGTGAAACACCAACAAAACCAATGCCTAATTCTGGAAATCCAGCAGCAAAAATAGCACTACCACAACCTCCAAAAACAAGCCAAAATGTACCGAAAAACTCGGCGAACCATTTTTTCATTTTCTTATATTTTTTGATTAATAACGCCTAAATATACAACAATATAAATAAACTCTTAAAATATTCTATCAACAATAGCTTACACCTATTCAATATTATGTAACTTTGCAGTAATTAGAAAAAAATTAATTATGCTACAAATAATAGTAATCGCTTCACTTTTATTAGGATTGGGTTTTGCAGGAATAGCCATTAAAATATGGGCTAAAAAAGATGGTGAATTTGATGGTACTTGCGCTGGAAAAAATGTAAAAATGAAAGAAAAAGGAATCACATGTGGTTGCGGAAATGAAGATGGTTGCACTACTAATATTGACAATGAAGTAATTCCTATAACAGAATAAAACAACTTTTACAAGTATATGCTTGAATTATTTCTCTTCTTAATTGTTGTAATTCAACTATTATATTATGTTTTTTTATTTAGCAGATTTTCTTTTTCTAAAACCAAGACCAATCCGCACAGAACTATCCCTATTTCAATTATTATTTGCGCTAAGAATGAGGCGAAAAATTTAGAAGATTTTTTACCTTCTATAATTTTACAAAAACACAAAAATTTTGAAATTATATTAGTTAATGACCATTCCACAGATGGCACTTTAAAAGTAATGCAGTTTTTTACTGATATTCATGCTAATATTAAAATTGTTAACCTTACAGATAAAAAATCAACTGGGAATAAAAAAAACGCCCTAACACAAGGTATTAAAGCCGCAAAACACGAATACCTATTGTTTACCGATGCTGACTGTGTTACTTATTCAGACCAATGGATTAGTGAAATGACTTCTCATTTTACTAATAAAAAAGAAGTTGTTTTAGGCTACGGAGCGTATCAAAAAATAAAAAAATCTTGGTTAAATAAATTAATTAGGTTTGAGACATTACTAACTGCAATCCAATATTTCTCTTACACTAAAGCTAATTTAACTTACATGGGCGTTGGAAGAAACTTAGCATACACAAAAACACTTTTTACAAAAACTAATGGATTTGAAAGTCATAAACATATCAAATCAGGCGATGATGATTTGTTTATAAATCAGGTTGCTAACAATAATGTAAGTTGTTGTTATTCTGAAAGCAGCTTTACCTATTCTAAACCACATACTAATTTTAAAAAATGGATGTATCAAAAAAGAAGACATATTTCTACAGCAAACTCTTATAAATTAACACATCAAATACTACTAGGGCTTTTTTATGTTAGTCAGTTTTTATTTTGGTCTTTAACTATCTATTTACTATTGTTTTCAGAAAATAAGCAATTAGTGTTTAGCCTATTTATTTTTAGAACTGCTTTTTTATACCTTATTTATGGCTTTTCTGCTAAAAAATTAAAAGAAACGGATTTAATTCCATACTTACCATTTTTGGAATTATTTTTGATTATAGTTCAAATGCGTATATTTATGCAAAATTTAATTTCAGAACCTAAAACTTGGTCATAATATTATAATGTCAGATAAAATTAACCACATAATTCAACAAGCAAAAGACGGCAATCAAAGTGCTTACAAAGCGCTACTTAATAAGTATTGGAAAGATGTATTTAATTACCAGTTTTCTAAAACCAATAATGAAGACGAAGCGGAAGATATTACCATTAAAAGTTTCGCTAAAGCCTTTGATAAATTAAATTCTTTTGACGATAAATATGTTTTTAAAACTTGGCTTATCACCATTTCTAAAAACATCTACATTGATCATTTAAGAAAACAAAAAACAATAACAATATCAATAACTCAAAATGATAGAACTGTTTACAATATTAAAGACAACTCTCCATCGGCAGAAGACAATATCATTACAGAACAGAATCTTGCTAAACTTCTTGCATATATAAAAAAACTCAAACCACATTATCAAGAAATTATTCATTTACGTTTTTTTCAAGAAATGAGTTATAAGGAAATTGCAAACGAACTTAACGAACCTATGAACAATGTAAAAGTAAAGTTATTGAGAGCTAAAAAATTACTTGCCGAAATCATTAAAAAATAGATTTATTAAAAAATGTCACACTTAAAATGTTTTGTTTTTATAACTGTATTTATTATTTCTTGCAACAATAAAACAAAGACACAAGTACTTCCTGAAAATCAAACTATAAAAAAAATAGTTGTCAAAAAAAATAAAAAAACAACACTAAAAAAAGACAGCTTAACTAACAAAAACGCAATAGCATTCTTTACCGAATACCGAAAACAAAACAAAGAAACCATTGTGCAATTCTCAACAAGGCTTGGTAATTTTACAGTAAAACTATACAACAACACTCCTATTCATAGTGCTAATTTTATATTTTTAGCGAAAAAAGGATATTTTGACACGACTAGTTTTCATAGATTAGTCCCTAATTTTGTTGCTCAATTTGGTAATTCGGATAATTTTAAGACTGCAAAATTTAGAAATAAATACAAACACTATAAATTAAAACCTGAATTCCGAAAAAACAGAAAGCACAAACGAGGTGCTTTAGCAGCTGCAAGAGATTGGGATTTTAACCCAAACAAACTTTCCACTCCATTTGAATTTTATATTGTCCAAAGTAAAAAAGGCGAACACCATCTTAATTTTGAACATACCGTTTTTGGCGAAGTAACCAAAGGCATGAAAAATATTGATGAAATAATTGTAGAGAAAACAGATACAGATGAATGGCCTTTTATCGATATTGATTTAAAAGTTATCTCGATACGTTAAAAAAATAGTGCGAATTTACCACAAAAACCATTTTTAATATCTAATTATCTGTGATTTAAAAAAAGTTGTTAAAATACTTGTGTAATTTAAAAAAAAATCGTTATATTGTAGCATATATATATAACAAATAATTATTATGGGAAGACCTGCAACAAGACCAGGAAAATTGAAAGATGGATTTTACATCGAAATTTTAAACAAAGGAGCTAAAAAAGGAATAAAACTTTATAGAGATAGTGAAAAA
Source organism: uncultured Flavobacteriaceae bacterium (assembly GCA_964403095.1). Classification (GTDB taxonomy): domain Bacteria; phylum Bacteroidota; class Bacteroidia; order Flavobacteriales; family Flavobacteriaceae; genus S010-17. The sequence goes on from CAYOFS010000009.1 coordinate 9,701, forward strand.
CAAATGTTACAAGCTATTGAAGAATACCGAAAAACCAAAGACATTATTGTTTTAGGAGAATCGGTAAACAATAAATTTATTACTAAAAGCAAAGCTATTAAATTAGGACTTAATTAAGTCAAATAACTAAATTAACAAGGCTGTCTTAATAAAGACAGCCTTTTTTTATGCAAGCTTAATTAATTATATAAATAACCGATTAACAAATAAACAATTAAAGTATATTTGTACTCTTAAAATTATTTCATGACTTTTTTAGAAGAATTAGAACGCAGAAGAACCTTTGGTATAATTTCGCATCCCGATGCTGGAAAAACAACCTTAACCGAAAAATTATTGCTTTTTGGAGGCGCTATTAATGAAGCTGGAGCAGTAAAAAATAATAAAATAAAAAAAGGCGCAACATCCGATTTTATGGAGATTGAGCGTCAACGTGGAATATCGGTTGCTACTTCGGTTTTAGCCTTTAATTATAAGGAGAAGAAAATAAATATTCTAGATACTCCTGGACATAAAGATTTTGCCGAAGATACTTTTAGAACTTTAACAGCTGTTGATAGTGTTATTGTTGTGATTGATGTAGCAAAAGGTGTGGAAGAACAAACAGAAAAGCTAGTTTCAGTTTGCAGAATGCGTAAAATACCAATCATTGTTTTTATCAATAAATTGGATCGAGAAGGTAAAGATGCTTTTGATTTATTAGATGAAGTGGAACAGAAATTAGGCTTAAGAGTAACTCCTTTAAGTTTCCCTATTGGAATGGGTTATGACTTTAAAGGTATTTATGATATATGGGATAAAAAACTAAATATTTTTGATGGAGACGTAAAGCAAACAATCTCACAAGGTATTGAATTTACCGATATCAGCAACCCTGAACTAGACACTATTGTTGGAGAAAAACATGCAACTGATTTACGTGAAGAGCTAGAAATGGTCGAAGGTATTTATCCTGAATTCAACAAAGACGAATATTTAAAAGGTGATTTACATCCTGTATTTTTTGGTTCGGCTTTAAATAATTTTGGCGTTAAGGAATTACTCGATTGCTTTATTGAAATAGCTCCTGAACCACAACCAAAAATGGCAGATATTAGATTAGTTGATTCTAAAGAAAATAAAATGACTGGATTTGTGTTTAAAATTCATGCTAATATGGACCCAAAACATAGAGATAGGTTGGCATTTTTAAAAATAGTTTCAGGTACATTTAAACGAAATACCAACTACCTACATATTAAGCTAAATAAAAAAATGAAATTTTCATCGCCAAATGCTTTTTTTGCTGAGAAAAAAGAAATTGTTGACGAGTCGTTCCCTGGAGATATTGTTGGCTTACATGATACGGGTAATTTTAAAATTGGAGATACATTAACCGAAGGAGAAATACTTAACTTTAAAGGTATTCCAAGTTTTTCTCCAGAACATTTTAGATATATCAATAATGCCGACCCAATGAAATCTAAACAATTAGCAAAAGGTATTGATCAATTAATGGACGAAGGTGTTGCACAGTTGTTTATTCTAAACCTTAACGGAAGAAAAGTTATCGGTACTGTTGGAGCACTTCAATTTGAGGTAATTCAATATAGATTAGAACATGAATATGGTGCCAAGTGCACCTATGAAAACTTAAATATGCACAAGGTTTGCTGGGTTGAACCAGAAGATGTAAAAAACAATGAATACAAAGAATTTTTACGTATAAAACAACGCTACCTCGCAAAAGACAAAAAAGGGCAACTCGTTTTTTTAGCCGATTCTTCCTTTACTATTCAAATGACACAAAGTAAATATCCAAGTGTAAAATTACATTTCACTAGTGAATTTTCTTAATCATTATTAAACTGATTTTATTGTTAGATTTGTGTAGTATTAAAATCAACTAATGTTATAAAAAAAATTGAACAAATCAATTTTACATAAAGATGTGCAAGATTTTATAAGTCAAAATCTAAAGACCAATATTACTAAGTTGGTCTTAAAAGGCAGCCCTTTTGACAATATTAATATACAAGAAATTGCGGAGCAGATTGTTGCCAAAAACAAATGCCAAAACAAATTACCTACATGGTTTCAAACTAAATTTATTTATTACCCAAATAAATTAAACATAGAACAAACCTCATCAGAAATTACTGCAAATTATAAATCAAAATTAATTAAAGGCAAAACAATTATTGATATTACAGGTGGTTTTGGTGTAGATTGTTTGGCGTTTTCAAGCGATTTTAAAGAAGTAACACATTGTGAAATAAACACCTCATTATCACAAATAACTACTCATAATTACAAACAATTAAAAATAAAAAACATCAATACAATTGTTGGCAACGGAATTGATTACATAAAAGAACACAATAAAAAATACGATTGTATTTATGTTGATCCTTCTCGTAGAGATGATTTAAAAAAACGTGTTTTTCTACTTGAAGATTGCTTACCAAATTTACCTGAAAATTTAGATTTACTTTTTAAATACACGAATACTATATTAGTAAAAACTGCTCCACTACTTGATATTAATGCCGCCAAAAATGAATTAAAATTCATAAAAGAAATTCATGTAATTGCTGTAAATAATGATGTTAAGGAAGTTCTTTATCTTCTAAACAAAAACCATCAAGGCACTATTTATTTCAAAACCATAAATATTACAAAAGAGAAAAATATGATTTTCTATTTTGCAACATCTAACGAAAATGCTATTTTTAATTTACCTCAAACATACTTATATGAGCCCAATGCTGCCATTATGAAATCAGGTGCTTTTTCGGTAATTAGTTCTCACTTTAACATAAATAAATTACATCAACATTCACATTTATACACTTCTAGTACACTCATTGAATTTCCAGGAAGACGATTTGAAATAATCAAGGTACTACCGTATAACATTAAGAAAATAAAAACTCTTAAAATAAAAAAAGCAAACATCACTACTCGTAATTTCCCTGAAACTGTTGCAACAATTCGTAAAAAAACAAAAATAAAAGATGGTGGCAATAAATACCTTTTCTTCACCACAAACTTAAATGATGAAAAAATAATTTTGATTTGTACTAAAATTAAGGCTTTTTAAATAATCTTTTAGAAACATAAACCCATGCTTTTTGCCCTGACATAAATTCTTCTAGAACTCTTATATAACCCGATACTTCATATTTGTCGGTTTCCAATAATTCTTGCTCTGTAATTTCAAAAATAACACCTTCAATAAAATCTAATTCACTTCCTCTTACTGCTATTGGATGAAACTTTTTATTACTCTTTTTTAAAACTTCTATATTGGTAATTTCTATTTCATCAAGTTTATATTGTGGCAATATATCTTTTCTACCAACCAATAACCTAGCATAGGTCTCCTTTTGAACTTTTGGCAGTTGCAATGTTCCATAAGAAAAAAGATATTGTGTCATAAAATCTTATTTTAGATTTCTTTAGTCAATGATTTAACAATTTTATTATCGGCTAAAAATTCTTTTAAAATTACTTTAATTGCTGTATAAGTTGGCACAGCCACAACCATTCCTAAGATTCCGAATAGCAAACCAAAAATAATAATGGATAAAAATATCTCTAAAGGATGTGATTTAACCGATTTAGAAAAAATAATTGGTTGACTGGCAAAATTATCTATCAATTGAGCTATTAAATAGCCAATCATAACATAAATAGTTGTTGGTAAAATTACAGTTTGAAAATCTTGACCAATATTACTTGTCATAGTTAAAAATAACATTAAAACTCCTCCAATTAAAGGTCCAACAAACGGAATTAAGTTTAACGTTGCTGCCAAAATTGCAATTACAAAAGTATTTTCTACTCCAAAAACAGACAATACAATGGTATACATTATAAATAAAATAGATATTTGAAAAATCAAACCTATAAAATAACGAGATAATAAATCTTTTATGGTAGAAAATGATTTAGCAAAACGTTGCTCACTATTTTGTGGCACAATAGCACGTAAACCATTATTTAACAAATCTTTATCTTTCATTAAGAAAAATGAAATAAATAAAACAGATAATAAACCAATAGTAATTGAACCTAAAGCACTCATAACAGCATTAAAAACACTTGGTATTTTATTAAGTTGAGAAGCCAAATCTAAATTTTTTAAATTCTCAAAAACATCAATATTTTTTTCTTTAAAATAATCATCTAAATGCGTAATTGTAGTTTGTACATTCGTTTTAAATTGATTGGAGTTTAATAATGCTAAATTCTCACCTTGCTGCTGAATTAACGGAATAAACATACTTATCAAACCTGCCAACAAGCCAATAAAAAATACCATTGTTGTTATTACAGCTAAAGTATTACCAAATTTTATCTTTCTTTTTAAAAAACGTATCATTGGCCTTGCTACTAATGACACTACAGCAGCAATGGCTATATATACTAAAACTGATTGAATTTTATAAAAGAACCAAATAAGTAGTAAAACTCCAAAAATTATGGCCACTGCTCTTAAAATTCCGTTTGCTATTTCTTTTGATTTCATTTTTTTCTGTAAAGATTAATTTTATGATAAAGTTTGTGTTAATTCTTCAAAATCTAAACCTCCATAATTACCAGAGCTCATTAATAGCACATTTGTATTAGCCAAATATTCATTAAAAATAAAGGTTTTAAAAGCTAATGGATCAGTATAAACAATAAGATCTTCCCTGTCAAAAGCATTTAAAATTTGTTGTTTAGAAACAGGTGCTAGTTTTTTAATTTCAACAGCATGAGGTGAATAAAAAACGACTGCTTTATCAGCTAAATCTAGAGTGTTTTTATATTCTGTTAAAAATTCAGGATTCAAACTACTATATGTATGCAATTCCAAACAAGCTAATAGTTTTTTATCTTTATACTGAGTTTTTACCGATGTTGTTGTTGCTTGTACTTTACTTGGTGAATGTGCAAAATCTTTAAAAATAATAGTTGAATTATTTTCAGCTATTTTTTCTAGACGCTTACTAGCTCCAGAAAAGCTCATTATTGCTTCGTAAAATGATTCTTCTTGCACTCCAATTAACTGACAAATCCATTTTGCTCCTGCTAAATTTTGCAGATTATGTTTTCCGAAAATCTCTAAAGGTAAATCACCTATTTCTGTTTTTAAATACGTTATTCCATTTTTAATAATATGCTGAGGCGTTTGATACGGATAGCGCTTAATGTTTGCGGTAGAACTTGCTACAATTTTATTTAAAGTTTCATCTTCTTCTGAATACACTAAAATTCCTCCACTTGCAATTTTATCAATAAAAATAGCAAACTGTTCATTATAGTTTTCAATGGTTGGAAATACATTTATATGATCCCATGCAATTCCGCTAAGTAAAGCTATATTTGGTTTGTAGAGGTGAAATTTAGGTCGTAAATCAATAGGCGAACTCAAATATTCATCGCCTTCTAAGATAATAAATTCATTATCATTAGTTAATTTTACCATGGTTTCAAAACCTTCTAATTGTGCTCCAACCATATAATCAACATCTATTTGATGATAATTCAAAACGTGTAAAATCATAGAGGTTATCGTTGTTTTTCCATGACTTCCACCAATAACAACTCGTGTTTTATTTTTAGATTGTTGGTATAAAAATTCAGGATATGAATAAATCTGCACTCCTAATTTTTGTGCTTTCAAAAGCTCAGGATTATCTGCTTTTGCATGCATTCCTAAAACAATAGCATTTAAGTTAGTAGTGATTTTATTAGGAAACCAACCAAATTCTCTTGGTAGCAATCCGTATTTTTCTAAACGAGATTTTGAAGGGTTGTGAATTGTGTCATCAGAACCTGTGATTTGATATCCTTTATTGTGTAAGGCAATGGCCAAATTGTGCATTGCAGCACCTCCAATTGCAATAAAATGTATGTTCATATTTACCTTAATTAATTCCGCTATAAAAGTAAATTTAATTAATGTAATAAAAAAACTTAGTGAATTAAATTTACAATTTTAAACTAAAATGACCTTTACGTTCATAGGTTTTTCCTTGCGCATCGATAAATTTAGCTAGAAACCAATAATCTGTTTCAAGAGCAATCTTTCCAAGATAAGTTCCGTCCCATTTCTCATTATTATTAAGAACCCGTATAACTTTACCGTATCGATCAAAAATAGTTACTACCGCTATTAAAAAAGCCTCGCCTCCATAAACATAAAATTCATCATAATGACCATCATGATTTGGCGAAATATGTCTTGGAAAACGAATAACAATTACTTCCGTCTCTATAATCGGTGTACATCCTTTTTTATCATTAATCCTTATAGTATGTAAACCTTCGGTTACATTATAAAAAACGTGTCCTTTTAATTCATTTCCATCAACAAATTCTTCATTATCTAAAGCAAATTCATAATCGCCAATACCACTTACTAAAACGGATATTCTATTATTGGGTAAATCATCAAAAATAGTAATGGTTTCGATTTTTGGTATACTTGATTCGGCTACAGTGAAAATTTTTGTAGTAGTACATTGCGATAAAGATGTTGCTGTTACTGAGTATTGACCTGCTTTTGTAATTAAAGCAATACTTGTATCAGTTGCATTAGTTGGAATTACATTCCCTCTTTCATCTTCCCAAACGTAGGTGTAAACATCTAAATAGTTTTCAACTTGCACCTCTAATAGAGTTGGCAACAAATTAATACACAGCAATTGATCTGAAACATCAAATATAGGACTATCATTCACTATTTCAAAAAACAAATTTGTTGTTGCAGTACAATTTGAATTATTTACATTTACCACTTCAACACGAATAGTTTGTGTAACTGTATTGAAGTGTTCTGGAAGTGTTGGAAGTATCTCTGTACCATCTTGATAATAATAATGTATCTCCATATTATCTGGCAATTGGTCTTGTAATATTGCAGATTGAATAGTAGAGGTATCAAATACAGACATACCATCGGTTTGATTTGGAAAATCATCACATAACGGCTGAATTACAACAGGATTAGCAACAGGCAAATCATCTACAATTAAATCAAAAGTAGTTTTTGATGAACAGGCTCCATTTGGATCATTTGTATTATTATTTATAGCTACAACTGTAATTGTTTTTGATTGACTTACATAAGATTCACTTAAAAATACTGTATTGGGTATTTGAATTAAATTTCCGTTTCCATCATCTTCTAAATAAGTTAAGCTAACATTTGTTTGCCCTTGTAAAACTAAATTTGTAATATTTGTAGTATCAAATTCCCCTTGATTTGAACCTAAAACTGTTTCACATGCTCTCATGTTATTTGGCATATTAGCAACAGGTAATTCTTCAACTACTAAATCGATATATAAATTTATTCCCATTCCTGCACAGTCAATGTTTGAATTATTATTTACTCTAATAAAAATTCGCTCTGGTATTGTTGCGGTATTTATACTTACATTTCTATAGCTATTTGGATTTGTTATTTGATTTGTTTGCAGTTGCGCATTGTTTATATCTAAATAATATGAAAAATTCAAGTTAGGCTGTTGTGCTGCTGGAAATAATTGCAATAAATCATTTTCAACTTGTGTTAAATCAAATTCAGATATACCATCATAATCATTTTGTGTAGCGTCAACATAATCATCACACTTATAAAGCGTTCGATTAAAATTAGTGTTTGTAGATGAAATAACAATATTTACTTCACCAACAGCATAACAGTATTGATCTTCAACTCTTACCCAAAGAGGATTTGCTCCTGTAGAACTCGTAGTATAATTATCTGAATTTTGAATACTTAAAGCAACATCTCCATTTTCAGCATCGGCTTGTGAGTTAAAATAAGTAAATGTTTCTGTTAAAAAATTAGTAGAGACACTTTCGTTTGCTAAAGTTAAATCTACAATAGCAATACCATCAGTATCATCATCACATTGCTTTATGGTTATTGGTGATGTAATTATTGGATTTGGATGATAATCTACTTGTGCTTCTCCATAAAAAGGGCAGGTTATACCATCGTTAAAATTAATAAGCACCTTATATATTCCTGTTCCAAATATAACACTATCAATAGTTAAAAAGCTTGTTGTTACTAATGGCATCAATGGTAGATCATCTTTAAACCATTCATAAGTTGTTGTGCTTGGATGTGATGTGATATCTGGCTCTAAAGAAAATGTGCTTCCGTTACATAAATCAATTTGTTCTACGAAAACTCCCAATCCATCATTAACAATATCAACATTTGGTAAAAATAATGATTGAATAAATGGAGGTAGTCCTTGTGTTGCAGTTCTACCACCTAAATCAACAGATAAATGACTATAATTACAAGCCGCTCCTAAATTTTCAGGATTATTAATTACGCTTATTCTGTTAGAATTGTGACTAGTCCAATATATTTTCCCGTTTGGAGCAAGCTGTAAAGCTCCTCTAGTGTTTACATAGGTTTGAATTAGTGTTCTTGAATTATTTACCTGATTAATATCCGCTAATGTTAAATCAAATTGATATAAATTTTCAGTTGAATCATCTAAATAATTACCCGTTGCAACATACAACACTTCACTATTTAAAGAAAACTCAATTCCATAACCAAATTCCCCCAAAACATTAAGCATATTTCCATTAGAAATAATACCTGTTGCATTATCAAAGTCATACAAATATGTACCTGACACCATATTTGCTGAAACTATTTTTGTTGCGTTTGGAGATATTTTTAAATAACCTCTAACATCATTTGTGAAATTCAAAACTGTAGAAATAACGGGTGTTGCAGCAACACCGTTAGCATCTACAAGAAAACTATAAAAAGTATTACCAACTAATGATATTACCCAAATTGAACTACAACCATCACTTTGAACTGCGGTTACTTTTTCTGTCCAATTTGCGCTTAAATTTCCCGAAAGGTTTACAAAACCATTATTTACACTACCCAAACCTCCGTTTGCAGTCATATCAATAGTATAGTATTTAAAACCTGAATTTTGAGGTAAACCAGTATTACCAACAGCATTAGTACCAACTGTAAATAAATAAAAAGTATCTGGATCTTCAGGCTTTGGAACAATTAAGCCCGATTGAGAACTGGAAGGGTTTCCGCCCAAGTTATTTCCATTTTGCATTACTTGATGATTTTTATTATACACCGTAATACCATCAGAATAAAACAATAAATCTCCATTAGAATCGGCAAAAGAAGAACAACCTTCAACTGTTGACAATTGCCCATCAGTTATTGCTACTGGACTACCACTACTAAAGTCTAAACCTGCATTTTGACCAAAGTACCAAACATTAGCTTCATTTTGACTATAACAATTAGCCGAAATAATTAATCCAAAAAAGAGAAATAATACTTTGTAATTCATTATAGTTAAAATTTTCACAAGCTCCTTAAGCTCTTATTTAATATTTAATTTCTTTTTCATTGCTTTAGTAAGCGCATCTTTATGGATTAAAATATTCATTGTTTTATATCTCACATACGGAAAAGACGCATAGAAATATCCATCGCATTGATTATACGTTGTTCCCCAAGAGTTTTTTACAATAAAATATTTAGTCCCTTTTTGATCTTTTACAATACCTGTAATGTGCATTCCATGATCATCGGTTGTTGTTTGCTCTTCAAAAGCATCTTGACGTTCTTGCTGACTTACATTCTTCTCTTTTACAGGTTGCATAAAAGCATTACTTATTTTTTCGGCTCCAGCACTATTAAAAAAGACATCATCTTTTCCTTTTTCTTTAATAGTACTTTCATCTTTTGGCAGAATTGCTAGAGCATCTCTTGAAGAAAAACCTTTTTCAGATACATCTGCACCCCAAGCAAAAGTATAACCTCTATGAATTGCACCTTCCATAATATCCATAAATTCATCTAAAGGCACATTATAAACCGATCTTAACGCCCAATTATCTGGTACTTCTAATACAAATTTATCATAAAAAGGATGATGCGTGTAAGAGGTAATACCAATATAGTCGTCCATATTTAAACCTAAATATTTAGCATACGATTTAGGGTTATATGTTACGCCATTTTCTACAAATGTAAAATCTTCAATATTATCTGGTATATCACCAAGATAAGCATCTACTACTTCGGTATATGCTTTTTTCCAATTTTTTGTAAGTTTTCCTCCTTGAGGTTTTTTAGCAAACACTTCTAACATTGCTGCTAAAGCTTTTTGCATTTCTGTGTGTTTATGTTTATCCGACCCATAATTTAACCCGTTATAAGCAGATTCTGGAACAATTCCAAAACGTTCAATTACCCAAGGAATATCATGAAAAGCTCCACCTTCGCCAAAATTAAACTTTCCATACATACGTAAATAATTTTCCGCCTTACCAATATATGCATTACGAGCAATAAACATTTCCGATAAACTAGCTGGTTGTTTTCCGTTCCTTATAATTTCAGACTCTAAAAAAGACAATGTTGAAAAACTCCAACAAGTACCTGTTCTATTTTGACTTTCAACAGGAGTTGCTTCTAAGTCTTTAATCAGTTTAAACTCGTATTTACTTCCTTTTTTATTTGTAAATGGCTTATTATCTATCTTGCTAACAGCTCTTTTTGTTGTAAAATCTTGTGCTTGAATTGAAAAACTTATCAATAAAATAAGCACGCTAATAATGTATTTTGTCATTTTAATTTTAATTTATTTGTGTAATGGTAAATCTAATGTTTTTTTATTAATTACAAGGAGCTATTGCAATAAATTATTTAATATTTCTGTCTTTTCACATATCTATATTTTTCAAATATTAACCACTCAATAACTCTAATTATTGATAGTAAAGTTATTTTTTATTACTACTTTTATACTTTATTAAAAGAATTAACCATGAATAACAGAATCGATAACTATAAAGATTTTTACAGCTATTATTTAAAAGAACACAGTAATTACATTTGTAGATTACTACATGTTATTGGTACTAGTATTGTACTAGCTTTAATACTTACCGCAATAATACACTTAAACCCATATTGGTTAATATTTGTTCCGTTATCTGGTTATGGATTTGCATGGGTTGGTCATTTTTTCTTTGAAAAAAATCAACCTGCAACATTTCAATATCCGTTATGGAGTTTAAAATCCGATTTTGTTATGTATTTTGATATTGTTGGAGGAAAATTAAGTCTAGACTCTTCAAAAGATAATTTAAACTAAGATTTTTCCTTAATTATATGAATTTTATAAAAACCACAGAACAAGATTCAAATCATAATGATTTAGAAAAAATGAATGTAAGCGAACTTCTTACAAACATAAATAATGAAGATAAAACAGTTGCTTTAGCTGTAGAAAAAGCAATTCCTCAAATAGAAAAATTAGTTAGCCAAATAGTTTTAAAATTAAAAAATGACGGACGATTATTTTATATTGGAGCTGGCACTAGTGGCCGTTTAGGTGTTTTAGACGCAAGCGAATGCCCTCCAACTTTTGGTGTAAAAGATAGTTTAGTCATTGGCTTAATTGCTGGAGGAGATAAGGCTATTAGAAAAGCCGTTGAAAACGCAGAAGATTCCACTACGCAAGGCTGGAAAGATTTACAAAATTTTAATATTTCGGATAAAGATATAATTATTGGTATTGCGGCATCAGGAACTACGCCTTACGTTATCTCTAGCCTACAAAAAGCAAATCAAAATAATATTATAACAGGTTGTATTACTATGAATAATGACAGCCCATTGGCATTAACCGCACAATACCCAATTGTAGCTGTAGTTGGACCAGAATTTGTTACTGGAAGCTCTAGAATGAAAGCAGGCACAGCACAAAAAATGATATTAAATATGATTACAACTTCTACCATGATTTTATTAGGCAAAGTTAAGGGTAACAAAATGGTTGACATGCAATTATCAAATAGTAAGCTAATAAAAAGAGGTGCTAAAATGATTAAAGAATCTCTTAATATAGATATTACACTTGCCGAAAAATTATTACTTAAACACGGTAGTGTTCGTAAAGCCATAAACAATTATGAAAAATAAAGAATTTTTATCTAAAGGAATTAATTTTTCTAGCATTGCAATTATTCTAATTATTATCGCTCCCCTACTAATAACTATGGGGTTCAAAGGCATAAAACTAGAAACATCAACTGTTGGCTGGGTCTTTTTAATTTTAGGAAGTGTTATAGCCGTTATTGGTATGCTTTTTTTAGTAAAAGGAATTACGTTTTTATTAGATTATCTTTTTGAAAAATGACATACTTTTGCACTAGCAATTATTTAGCTTGAAAACAAAAACTTTTTTTACAAAACTAACACAATGGGAATATTGGCCAACACCTTTATTTTATATTCCTGTACTGCCATATGCTTTTTTTCAGGCGATAAAACTTAAAAGTTTTACTTTTTTTCTAAGTGTTAATCCTGCTATTAAAAATTCTGGTGATGGCACCGAATCCAAATACAAAACTATTTGTTTAGTACCTGAAAAACACAGACCGAAATCTGTTTTAATCACTAGCAACGAATCTTTCACCTCTATTTTTGAAAAAATAGAAAAAGAACAAATTAGCTTTCCACTTATAGCAAAACCTGATATGGGTTTTAGAGGCCTATTAGTAAAAAAAATAAATTCAAAAGAATCTCTAAAATCTTACCTTAAAAAAAACAATAGTGTTGAAATTATTATTCAAGAATTTTTAGACTATAAAAAAGAATGTGGTATTTTTTATTATCGCTTACCAAATCAAAATAAAGGCAAAATAACATCTATTACATTAAAAAAATTCCTAACTGTAACTGGTAATGGATTTTCAACATTATCGGAATTAATATTAGCGGATAAACGAGCTAGTCTTTATTATGATTTATTAAAAAATATTCATCAAAATAAAATGGATTCAATTCCTGAAAAGGCGACTGGAATAGTATTGACTGTAATAGGAAACCATTCAAAAGGCACTCAATTCATAAATGGAAATAATTTAATATCAACTAAGTTAGAAAAAACCTTTGATGAATTTAATAAACAGATTGACGGCTGGTATTATGGCAGGTTAGACATTAAATACAATTCATTTAAAGAACTAGAAAATGGTGAGAATTTTAAAGTTTTAGAAATTAACGGAATCCTAGCTGAACCAACACATATTTACGATGCTTCATCAAAAAACGCTAGTTACTTTAAAGCACTTATTGCTATTAAAAACAACTGGAAAATTATTACTGAAATAGCAAAACAAAATAGAGGAAATAGAAAATTAAAATCCACAAAAACTATTGCGTATATTAAAGAAATGACTGGCTTAAGAAAATACGCTAAAACGATTAGTTTATTAAACAAAAATAATTAACGAATTTTATTTATTTACTTCTTTAATCCTCGGCGTTGTTGGATTGTAACCAAAATCATTATCTGGTAATTCAATATGTAATTGATTTATTATATACCCTAAACTTGCAAAGTGATGAATTGCATGACTATGCGCCTGAATTAATGCACTACCTAAGGTGTAATTCTGAACAACATCACCCAAACCTAAATCATCTTTTACTGCAACAATCTGATTCAAATCAATATTAGTTAACCTATTAAGTTTTTTAATTGTTTTTTCAAAATACACTAATCCTAAAGCTGTTTTTTGCTCTACCAGTTCATTACGATTTCTTGCTGCTAAATTCACCTCTTTAGTTTCTAAACCATCAAAAATACAATTAAAAACATCTAGTATATGACGAGTATGACCTCCAATACTTGAATAATATGGTGCAATAGAAGTATTACTATATTGCGAATCATCAATTGATTGCAACAGCTTTACTCCTCTTTCTAAATTGTGTATTATAGCGTTAATCATAAAATAAATATAATCTTAACAGCAAAAATACAAAATAATCACATTTTAAAGACGAAAATAGTGAAAGCTTTATATAAAACTTTAAATACGCAAGAGTATTTCTGCTGCAAGCTAGACCGCACGTCATTATTAGGAATGCTCATTTTTCGATACTCACCATAACTACTGCTATACTTGTGTGCCTCAAAATTGCGCTACACCAATACTAACGCACATTCTAACTTCTCGCTACGAAAACCCTTGCGGACTTAAGGTAAAATTAATCGGCTAATAAATCTGGTCTTATATTTTGAGTGCGTTCAAGAGCATTATCTTCTCGCCATTCATCAATTTTTTTAAAATTACCTGATAATAATACTTCAGGAACTTTTTTTCCATGATAATCAGCTGGTCGAGTATAAACTTCTGGCGCCAATAAATTATCTTGAAAAGAATCGGTAAGTGCAGACATTTCATCACCAATTACACCTGGAATCAATCGTATAATAGAATCACAAATCACTGCTGCTGCCAATTCTCCACCTGAAAGCACATAATCACCAATAGAAATTTCTTTAGTAATAAATAAATCTCTAACACGTTGATCAACTCCTTTATAATGACCTGTTAAAATAATTATATTTTCGGACAAAGATAAGGTATTTGCTACTTGCTGATTTAAAATTTTAGCATCTGGAGTTGTATATATTATCTCATTATAATTACGCTCACTTTTAAGTTTATTAATACATTTCTCAATAGGCTCTATCATCAAAACCATACCTGCTCCACCACCAAAAGGCGTATCATCAATTTTACCATAATTATTTATAGCATAATCTCTCAAATTATGAAAACAAACCTCTACCAAACCTTTTTCAATAGCTCTTTTTATAATAGAATGTTCAAAAGGACTCTTAATTAATTCAGGAGAAACTGTAATAATATCTATGCGCATTTTAATTCTGAAAAATGATTAATAATAATACAAAGGTAGTTTTTTAGTGTTAAAAAAATTAATTAACACACTTTTATAATTTTTAAAAAGGAATTTTTTATACTAATCATCTATCTTTACAGCTTTAAAACATTTTCCAGATGAAAAAAATAGAACATATTGGTATTGCTGTTAAAGATTTAGAAAAGTCTAATTCCCTTTTTGCTAGTCTTTTAGGCAAAAAGCATTATAAAACGGAAGAAGTAAAAAGCGAAGGTGTAAAAACTTCATTCTTTAAAGTTGGTTCAAATAAAATAGAACTACTAGAGGCTACAAATTCTAATAGTCCTATTGCGAAATTTATTGACAAAAAAGGTGAAGGAGTTCATCATATTGCTTTTGCAGTAACCAATATTGTAAAAGAAATAAAACGACTTGAAAAGGAAGGCTTTATTGTATTAAATAAAGAACCAAAAAAAGGAGCCGATAATAAATTAGTTGCCTTTTTACACCCAAAAAGTACAAATGGCGTTTTAATTGAATTGTGTCAAGATATAGAATAGATAATTCAAACAATTGAGTATATTTGCTTTTTATAGAACCCATAAAAATTAACAATGACAAAAATATCTTCATTCGAAAAATATCAAAAACGCAGATTACGTTCTTCATACCTTTCCGTAGTTATTAGTATTGCGCTAGTCTTGTTTTTACTTGGCTTTTTAGGGCTACTTATCATATATACTAAAAATATTTCAACTCATTTTAAAGAAAAGTATGCTCTAAATATTTTTATTAAAGATTCTGCAAAAGAAAAGCAAATTGAAAATTTACAAAGTACATTACAAAAAAAAGAGTTTACCAAAATATTGAAATTTGTTTCTAAAGATCAAGCTTTAGAAATCTATAAAAATGAAGTTGGCGAAGATTTTATGGAGTTCCTAGGTGAAAACCCTCTAAAAAGTAGTATTGATTTATTTTTAAAAGCCGATTTTGTAAATCCTGAAAAAATTCAAGAAATTGAAAAAATCATTTTAAAAAACAATATTGTAGCAGAGGTAACTTACGACAAATCACTAGTCTCTCTTTTAAATAAAAGTGTAAAGAAAATTAGTTTTTGGCTCTTAGCTTTTAGCAGTATTTTAAGTTTAATTGCCATTGCACTTATCAATAGCTATTTAAGACTCGCTATTTACTCAAAACGATTTATTATTAAAACCATGCAAATGGTTGGAGCTACTAAAAAATTTATTAGAAAACCTTTTATATACAGAAGTATAAAACTTGGAATGCTAGGCGCTTTAGTCGCTATAATTTTCTTGATTTTATTCCTTTTTTATATTAGCAAAACCTATCCAAGCCTAGGTGTATTAGATAACACATTACACTTAATAATTTTATTTGGAGGTGTTTTTATTTTAGGAATTATAATTACCTGGATAAGTACATTCTTCGCAACTAAAAGATTTCTAAACTTAACCGCAGATGAGTTACATTATTAATATTCTTTAACACTGAAAACATGTCAAAAAAAGAAAAAAATACAGCTAATCAAAACCAATTTTTATTCGGTAAAAAGAATTACAAATTTATGCTTATTGGTATTGGCGTAATAGCACTTGGCTTTATCCTTATGGCTGGTGGAGGAAGCGATGATCCAAATGTATTTAATTCTAAAATGTATAACTTTAGACGAATTAGATTAGCTCCAACGTTAGTTCTTATTGGTTTAGGAATAGAAATTTATGCAATCATGCTTAACCCTAATAAATAAATGAATTATTTATTTGCTATCATTCTCGCAATTATTGAAGGAATAACCGAGTATTTACCAGTTTCTTCAACAGGTCATATGATTATTGCATCATCATTTATGCAAATTGCTAGTGATGATTTTACTAAACTTTTTACCATAGTTATTCAATTGGGTGCAATTTTAGCTGTTGTAGTTTTGTATTGGAAACGTTTTTTTCAAAGTGTTGATTTTTACTTTAAATTATTAGTCGCTTTTTTACCTGCCGTTATTTTAGGTTTGTTATTAAACGATGTAATTGACGAATTACTTGAAAGCCCTGTAACAGTTGCTATTTCCTTAATTATTGGAGGTTTTATTTTACTAAAAGTAGATCAATGGTTTAAATCTAATGAAGAAATAGATACTACCAATCCAAATAAACATGAAGAAATTAGCTATGCAACAGCATTAAAAATCGGTTTTTTTCAATGCCTTGCCATGATACCAGGAACATCAAGAAGCGGCGCTAGTATTGTTGGCGGAATGACCCAAAAATTAAGCAGAAAAGTAGCGGCTGAATTCTCTTTTTTCCTTGCTGTACCAACTATGTTTGGAGCAACAGCATATAAAATGTATAAATATTACAAGTCAGGCTTTACATTAAGTAGTGAGCAAATAAATTTTTTAATTTTAGGAAATATAATTGCTTTCATTGTAGCATTAATTGCAATAAAATCATTTATAAATTATTTGAGTAAAAAAGGATTTAAAATTTTTGGTTATTACCGAATTATTTTAGGTGTTATTTTACTTATAATTCATTTTACTATTTTTAAATTAAGTGTGTGATTTTAGATTAAAGTATTCAAAAAAAAAACATTATTTATTAATTAAAAACTTTGATAAATCAAATGAAGAACAAGCTAACCGAAGAAGATTTTAAAAACGGACAGGTTTTATTAATCGATAAGCCATTAACATGGACTTCTTTTCAAGTGGTAAATAAAATTCGTTGGCATATTAGACAAACTTTTAATATTAAAAAAATCAAGGTTGGTCATGCAGGAACTCTTGACCCATTAGCTACTGGTTTATTAATTATTTGCACAGGTAAATTTACAAAAAAAATTCACGAATACCAAGCACAAACAAAGGAATATACTGGCACAATAACAGTTGGAGCTACTACTCCATCGTATGATTTAGAAACTGAAATCAATCAAACTTTCCCTACAAATCATATTACTAATGAATTAATACATGCTACTACAAAGCAATTCACAGGCGAAATATTTCAAAAACCACCTATTTTTTCAGCAATTAAAAAAGATGGAAAACGACTATACGAACTGGCAAGAGCTGGAGAAACTACCGAAATAAAATCGAGACAAGTAACTATAAACGAGTTTGAAATAACTAATATAGATTTGCCAAAAATAGATTTTAGAATAGTTTGTAGTAAAGGAACTTATATTCGTTCACTTGCCTATGATTTTGGAAATGCCTTAAATTCAGGCGGACATCTTGCAAAATTAAGACGTACAAAAATTGGCGATTATTCCGTTTTAGATTCCGTAGAACCTTTGATATTTGTTGATAATCTATAAAAAAATGAGATGAAATAAACCGAATAGATTGTTTTTAAATAATAGTTAAATTTACAAAAATTAATATAATATTGTAAAATGCAACCTTAAGATGTGTAAAAATAATAAGGGTTTTGGTACTTAAATCAAAGTTCAGTGCATTTTACAAAGTCCGAAAAATTGACAATTTTGCGTGTCTATTAAATAAAGAAACCTTAATATGTAACACCAATTCAACATCAAGATACGCTAAATAAATTTGAAATAGAATTGGTATAAAACCCAGAACATCTCTAAAACCCAAGTTTTATCTTACCCCAAAGTTTAATTAAAATGAATGTAAATACTATTGTTGCAACACTTAATATTAGTGCTAAACTTATTTCTCCATAAATAAAATTACCAATAGCAAACAGAATACTATACACCAGAAGTGTACTGATTATCATAGCTATTATTCCGTAAGTTAAGCTAGTATCTACACTAGTATCAATAATATCTAATCCTTTATTTTTAGCTTTTGAAATCACTTTTTTCCAACCGAATTTATTTGGCTGAATTTTAGTGTAAAACTGCTCTAAAACTTCTTGTTTTTCAGGCTGTGTTAAATATGTTACTACTACCCAAATTACAGTGGTTACAAGTACTATTAACGGAAATTTCGACCAAGCAGGAAATAAAGCTTCATTACCAAAAAGTGATGATTCAAAAATAGAAAACAATAATGATGCTACTCCTGATGAAATCATTGCTGCAATTTCACTCCAAGCGTTAATTCGCCACCAAAACCATCGTAAAATAAATAACAAACCTGTTCCTGCTCCAAACATAATAATAGTATCGAATATTTGTAAAGCATTAGTAAACATCAAAGCTAAGATAGAACTTAAAATCATCAATACAACTGTGGAAACCCTACCAACTAATACTTGTTGTTTTTCAGTTGCCTCAGGCTTTACAAAACGCTTATAATAATCATTCACAATATAAGACGAACCCCAATTCAAATGTGTAGAAATTGTACTCATAAAAGCAGCTATTAATGACGCTAACACTAGGCCTAACAAACCTTTTGGTAAAAAAGTAAGCATTGCAGGATACGCATAATCATGACCTAATTTACCAGCTTCAATACTTGGGAAAGCTGCTTGAATACTTGCCAAATCTGGAAAAACAACTATAGAGGCTAAAGCCACTAAAATCCATGGCCAAGGTCTAATTGCATAATGCATAATATTAAAAAAGAATGTTGCACCAATGGCATTTTTTTCATCTTTTGCTGCAAGCATTCGCTGTGCAATATAACCACCGCCGCCAGGTTCTGCACCTGGATACCAAGCAGACCACCATTGAACCGCCAATGGAATAACCAATAAACTCATTATCAATTCTGTATTATTAAAGTCTGGTAAAATATTCATTTTACTTATTACAGCTTCGTTTTCTAATAATTTTGATAAACCTCCAACTTCTGGTAAGTTTACTGCATAATATGCTGCTGCAACAGCACCAATCATAGCGACTATAAATAATAAAAAATCAGTATAAACAACACCTCTAAATCCGCCAATAGCACTAAAAATTACCGTAACAGCTCCTGCATAACCAACAACTTCATAAGGAGATAAGCCTAACATAATACCTCCAATTTTTATGGCAGCCAACATAACAGCACTCATGACTAAAACATTAAAAACGAGTCCTAAATAAATTGCTCTAAATCCACGTAAAAATTTAGCTACTTTTCCTCCATAACGCAATTCGTAAAATTCAATATCTGTTTTCACATTTGACTTTCTCCAAAGCCTTGCGTAAACAAAAACAGTTAGCATCCCTGTAAGTAAAAACGTCCACCAAACCCAATTTCCCGAAACCCCGTTTTGCCTAACAACATCAGCTACAAAAAGCGGTGTGTCGGCTGCAAAAGTAGTTGCAACCATAGAAAAACCAAGCAACCACCAAGGCATGTTTCTTCCACTAAGAAAAAATTCATCGGTATTTTTACCTGAACGTCTAGAAACTACAATGCCAATAATTAAAGTGATGGCAAAAAAACCAAATATAATGGCGTAATCTAAGCTTGATAAATTCATAAATTGTATTTTTTGATTATAGTATTTTGTTATTTTAAATTATTTAATAATTACACACCAAACTGAGTTAAATGGTGATCAATATGTTTATAAAACAATGTATTCCATTCTTTAGCTGTTAATTTACCAAAAGATTTGGTGTCATTAGGTAATAAGACTTCTACTCCATTTTTTTGTGTTAGTGTAATATACTTAACTAAACGTTCTTTTTCTTTTTCAAAATTCTTTTCAGTCGTTATTAAAAATACAGGTGATGTTTTACTGTTTTTCTTAAAGGTTTTTGGCCCAACAACAATTTGTTTTATAAATGTTTTTAAAATAAACCTAAGTATAAAATTTGGTTTTGAAAATTTATTATTTTCGTAAACAAACTCATATTGCACGTTTAGATGTGCTAACATTTGAGCTACATTCATTTTTCCTCAAGTTGACTCTGTTGTGTTTTTAAGATTGTTAATTCTGTCTATAACTTCTACTGAAACTTACTTTATCAAATATATTTTTTATCATTTTCCGCTTTTAATTAGTAAACGTATATTGCACTAAATTAGCACCCATTTTAAGTGCCTTTTCTCTAACTTCTTGTGGATTATGATGTGCCTCTTGGTCTTCCCAGCCATCAGATAAATCGGATTGATAATCATAGAAACAAACTAATCTTCCGTCTATAAAAATACCAAAACCTTGTGCTGGTTTATTATCGTGTTCATGTATTTTTGGCAAACCTTCAAAATTAAATTTTTGATGATAAACTGGGTGATTATAAGGTATCTCTTCAAAAGTATTATTAGGAAAAACTTTTTCCATTTCTCGTCTAATAAATTTGTCCATTCCGTAATTATCCGATATATGTAAAAATCCACCAGAGCTAAGATAGTTCTGTAAATTTTCAACAGCATCATCATCAAAAAATACATTTCCGTGGCCTGTCATAAAAATCATTGGATAATTGAACAACTCTACATTATCTGGCGAAACAACTTTAGGTGTTTTTACTAATTTTGTGTTAATATTCTCATTACAAAAGGCAATTAAATTAGGTACTGCAGTTGGGTTTGCATACCAATCTCCTCCTCCATCATATTTTAAAATAGCGACTTCTTGTGCGCTTATTGTTAAAAATATAATTAAGAAAATAACTGTAAAAATATTGTGTTTCATGTGTTCATTTTTATTGTTTAATTCGGAACATGGTACATTCATAATCA
>CAYOFS010000010.1:0-10115 GCA_964403095.1 uncultured Flavobacteriaceae bacterium
ATCTATCGCAATTAACCGATAAAGAGTTTCGATCTATAAGAGGTAAAGAAATTTCAATGATTTTTCAAGAACCAATGAGTAGTTTAAATCCAAGTTTAACTTGTGGATTTCAAGTACAAGAAATTCTACAAAAACATTTTATAAACAACTCAAAATCATTTAATAAAAAAGAAGTAATTAAACTATTTAATCAAGTAAAATTACCAAGATCCGAACAGATTTTTAATCAATATCCTCATCAAATTTCTGGCGGACAAAAACAACGGGTAATGATTGCTATGGCGATTGCTTGTAAACCGAAAATTTTAATTGCCGATGAACCTACAACAGCACTTGATGTAACTGTTCAAAAAGAAATAATTTCTCTATTAAAAGAGTTACAGCAAGAAACAAAAATGAGTATCATTTTCATTACGCATGATTTAGCCTTGATTTCAGAAATTGCTAATACGGTTTTAGTAATGTATAAAGGTAATATTGTAGAGCAAGGAACGGTAAAAGAAGTTTTTAAAAATCCGAAAAATGATTATACAAAAGCATTAATTAATTCCAAACCTAGTTTAGATATTAGATTGAAAATTTTGCCTACTATTGAGAGTTTTCTTGTTGAAGAAACAAGAGATAAGAAACAAGAACCAAGAGATAAGAAACAAGAGATAAATAGTAAGACTCAAAAACTGAATAGCGAAGATGATTACAATCATTCCAAATTTATTTCAAATAAAGAACGTCAAGAAAATCATAAAATAATTTATGGTAAATCACCATTATTAGTGGTCAACAACTTAGCTACTTATTTTAAAACTAATTCTGGAACAGTAAAGGCAGTTGATGGGGTTTCTTTAAAAATTTATGAAGGAGAAACACTAGGTTTGGTAGGAGAATCGGGTTGTGGTAAAACCACGCTTGGTAGAACAATTATGGGTTTAGAAAAGGCAACAAAGGGAGAGGTTTTATATAATGGAATTGATTTAACAAAGCTTAAAAAAAGCGAATTACGAAAGCTTAGAAAAGATATTCAGATAATTTTTCAAGATCCGTTTTCTAGTTTAAATCCTAGAATTTTAGTTGGTGAAGCTATTTTAGAGCCAATGATAGTACATAAATTATATAATTCTAATAAAGAAAGAAAAGAAAAAGTTTTTAAAATTTTAGAAAAAGTTGGCTTAGAGAAATCACATTATTATCGTTATCCACATGAGTTTTCTGGCGGACAAAGACAACGAATAGGTATTGCTAGAACTATTGCTTTACATCCAAAACTTATTATTTGTGATGAATCGGTTTCTGCTTTAGATGTTTCGGTACAAGCGCAAGTACTTAATTTACTAAATGATTTAAAAAAAGATTTTGGTTTTACGTATATATTTATTTCGCACGATTTAGCTGTTGTTAAATATATGGCAGATCAATTAGTTGTGATGAATAAAGGTAAAATAGAAGAAATAGGCGATGCTGATGTGATTTATGCCAATCCAAAAAAAGCCTATACTCAAAAATTAATTGACTCAATTCCGAAAGGAATTTAACCCGAATTATTCATAAGGTTTCGTTATGAAAAGTCAAAATAGAGATGAATAAATGCCTCAAAAAACTAGACGTGTTTTAAAGATACACCGGTTCTGATTAAAAACACTTATAACCTAAGTTTATAATTTCACTTCTAAAGTTAGGTAATAATTTCTATTTGATGATGGAATAATTCCTGGTCCTGGATAACCAGAAGCACGTCTTGTAAAATATGTTTCATCTAATAAATTATTAATTCCAGTTTCTAATTTTAATTTTTTATATCGATAAGATAGTGATAAATCCATTATTTTATATGCTGGGATTTCTCCTACAATACCACTAAAATCACTTTCTACAGCATTTGAAGCATCGGTAAATTGACTAGAAAGGTATGTGTATTGTAAATTAGAAGTAAAATTTTTATAGCCAAATTTAATTCCTGTTTTTAAGTTTAAATTAGGTACAAATTCCACTTTTTTTCCTTCAACACCATTTGCTTCGGATTTTATGTATTTAGAGTCTATTATAGATGTGTTTACAAAGCAACTAAAAATATAATCGTTATCTTTAATAAATAATTTGTTTAGGTTTAAATCAAATAAAGATTCAAATCCATACATAAAGGCATCGCCAATATTATCACGTACATTTTTTATCATACCGTTTTGTAAGACTCTTAAATCTAAGCCTATTCTATCTTTATATGCCAATCCAAAAAGACCAAGATCATATGATAAAGCGTGTTTATATTTACCTCGTAAACCTAAATCTACGGTAAACCCTTTTTCATCGGTAATATCTTTATCAATAGCAAAAGAAGGGTTTATAATATTGACATCTGAAAAAGTAACCGAACGATAATTTTGAGAAAAATTACCAAATAATTCTAAATTATTTTTTGGTTTATAACTAACTCCTACACCAAGTAAAACAAAGGAACGTTCTTTTAAATCATCATCTAAAACAGTTTCATTAAGAATCACATTTCCAGCATGATCTACATTAATTATTTTATGAAAACCATGACTTTCGGTTTTTATATATTCATATCTAAAACCTGGAGTTATTGATATTTTATCGGTTAGATAGAATATATTTTCTCCAAAAATGGCTAAATTAAAATTTGGGTTTTTATGTTTAGATTGGTTTAGATAATTTGGAAAATCACCAAATTGATAATCAAAATTTGCATCTGTTCCATTTGAACCTGGTCCTTGTTGGTTGGTGTTTTTGGCTTTGTAATACTTCATTCCAATTAAAGAAGTGTTTTTCTTATTAAAGAGTTTATTTTTATGCAGTAAACGTGTTTCAAAGCCATAATTATTAAAATTACCGGTAATTAAATCACGTACATTATAATCTCCATTAGAATCGGTTAAATCTGGAATATCAACTCTGTTTTGTCTAAAACCAATGGTTTCTCTATTGGCATTTAATCCGAAAAAGTTAAATGTTAGATTGGTTTTATCGTTAAATTTATGTGCTAATTTCACATTGTATAGCAACCAATTTACAGCAAACCAATTCCTTGCCCTGTTGCTTTGTAAAGGGTCGTTATTAAACATATTATCGGTCAAACCTCCAGCTTGATGTGCTAAATAAGTTAGGTGTGTTAATTCTGCCGAAATATTGGTGTTATCATTAAATTTGTAGCCAAAAAAACCATAGCTACTTTTTGAATTAAAATCGGAATTTGGTCTAAAACCATCTCCTTTTTTATAGTTGAAAAATGTGTAGTAACTCCATTTTTTAGATGTACCACTTAAGCTGGTAAAGTTGGTGTATAACCCGTTATTTCCAAGTGTGTTTCTTGTAATAAGCTCTAAAGGTTTATGTTTATTAGGCTTTTTCATAACAAAGTTAATTAAGCCTCCAAATTGCGTTCCGTATTGCAATGAAGCAGCACCTCTAATAATCTGAATTTCTTGTAAAGCTTCCGCTGATGGCGTGTAATAACTTTCAGGATAACCTAAAACATCTGCACTTATATCATATCCATTTTGTCTGGTATTAAAATTAGCCGTTCTGTTTGGATCTAAACCTCTACCGCCAATATTTAGTTGTAAACCAGCGTCGTCATTTTGATATATATTTAGACCAACTACTTGGCTATAAATTTGTCGTGCATTATTTGAAGCTAAATTTGCCATGGATTGATTAACTAAAACCACTTCGGTTTTTTTACCTGCATATATTGCCGTTCCTACAACATCTTTTAAGCGTTTCATTTCAAAAGTTTTCCTTTTTCTAACTTTTAGATTTACTTCATTTAGTTCTTCGGAGATAGGAGATAGTTTAACATCTAATTCAATATTTTTATTTAAGGATATTGTTTTTTCTAAAATATTAAAATCATGTATCAAAAATATAACAGTTAGCTTTTGCTTTGCGCTTGAAAATTCATAATACCCTTTACTGTTTGTAGTTGCTTTGATACCAGAGTTTTTAGTGTATATATTAACACCTTTAAGTGGTTTATTGTTAATGCTATTCAATACATTTCCACTTATTTTATATTGTGCATTTATAGTAAATATAGCTAAAAAAAGAGTGCTGATTAATATTGTTGCAGATTTTAAATTCATTTAAAATTAGAATTGAATTTTTATTTTTTAATGTAGAACAAAGCTACTGTTTTATTAAATATTTTAATAAAAGGATTGAATAAATTATTCCAAAAGGAAGTGTATTCTTTGTCTTGATTTAAACCTAAACCATAGGTTACTTTCTCAATTTGATTAGAACGAACTAATGTTCCAAAAAGCCAATCCCAAACGGCTAATTTTGAACCCATGTTTTTATCGAAAAACTCTTCTTGATCACTATGATGAATTTGATGTTGATACGGGCTAATAAAAATATATTCTAAAAAATTAAAATAGGTTAGTTTAATATGCGAATGTCTTAAATTAGCACCAAAAGTTAGAAAAACAAGGCTAAATACATTAACACCAATAAAGGTTAATTTATCCATTTTATCTACCGATAAATAATCAAAAACACCTGCTACAAATCCAAAAATAATAATACTTTTTAAATTATTCATAATAAGTTCTAACGGATGAATTCTGTATTGAGTTAAAGGATTTAAACTAGTTGCAGAATGATGTATTTTATGAAACTCCCAAAGAAAAGGTATTTTGTGTTGCAGATAATGTACAATAAATGATGCTAGATCATTAAGTAGTGTTAATGAAATAGTATAGGTAATTATAAGTGTTGTTTTTGATAAATCACCTTCAAAGAAACCAAAGATTCTATTAAGGTATTCGTTGGTGTAGAAAGCCAATCTCAAACCTATAATTAAAAAAGGAGCAATAACTATTATTTTAATAAACGAATTAAAAAAGAAAAGAAAAGCATCAACTCTTGTTGATTCACTGAGCCATATTTTTTTTGGTACTAAAAAACTCCAAAAAGAACCTGTTATTTTAGATCGTTTATATACATAATAAGCTAATAAAACAGTGGTAAATATGTAGAGAACATAAATTCTTTTGGTAGGATTCATGAAATAAGTGAATGGCATTTTTAACGCCTCTTCTACAATATCTAATAATTCCTTTATTACCATAATAGGCTTTTTTAAAGCAAAACACTTGATTTATTAAAAAATAGTAATTATTTTTAAAATCAAGTATTTTAGTTATTTTTATATTTCTACTTCTGCGAAAGCATAAATTAATTAATCTCCGTCACCATCTACATAATCGATAGTAACATCAAATTCATTTAACATATCAACTTTTAATTTTACTGTAGCTGCTTGTATTAAATCATATACACTTAACATTGTAGTATTGTTACTATTAATTTGAGTAACAAAATTACTGCTTAGTGCTTGAATTGCTTCTTTTGCTGCTGTAAACTTATTATTGATATCTGTCGCTAAACTCTCTTTACCTAAATGAATTAAATATGAGTTGTAGCTTTCGCCAGTAACAGCACCTGAATAGCTTTTACCATTAAATAAATCAATTGATGCGTTGTATGCTTCTAACATTAATTCTTTTGAAACTTCTTCGTTATAATATGCTTCAACTCTGTTAGGTAATAAATTACCACCAGAAAAAACTCCAGCAGGAATACCAAGTTTATTTGACCTGATTATTTTTTCATAATTGTAAATATAATCATTTACAAATTTGTTAAACTTACTTGATGTTGTATTATCAACACTAGAAATAAACGAGCTTTTATACGTAGTCCAATCATCAGAAACTGTTGTAGTAAGTGCTATCATTCTATTTACTAAATCAGAAAGATGAGTTTTGTATTTTGCAGCGTTTGTATCTGTTGTGTATTTATCCATTGCAACTTCATATAACATATAGTCAAGTGCAGGAAAACCAACAGCATCATTATTTTCATCACTACTTAAATTAGCATTTCCAGCCATAATATTACTTTCAATTTCGGTAGTATTTGTTGGATAAACATTCATTTGCATAGCATATTTAAGCTCTTCGGCTTTACCAATATTAAATACTTCAACATGTTGCCATACCTTATAAGCATTTAACCAAGCCGTTTTTAACTCCGTTAATTTAGGTTGATCTGGAGTAGCTATAAAGCTCTCTTTAGCTGTATTTAAATCAGATAATTTTGTATTTAAATCAGCGTAAGCTGGTAATATAATATTATCTACTAAATTTGTTTGTAAGGCACTTTTATCAAAGTCATTACTTCCTCCGTTTTTAGGGCTATCTTTTCCACAAGAAGCAATAATTACTAAGGATACGAGTACTAATAAATATTTTTTCATCTTTTAATTATTTAAATAAAAAACAAAAAGTAGCTAATTGCACATTGACAATAGCTACTTTAAGTTGTTTTATTGATTAAACTTTTTATTATGCTTGGTCAACTGTAAAATCAAATTCAGCAGCTATAGCATCAGATATACTGTCTAAAGTAGCAGGAGTAACGTCCCAAAAACCGTTACCTGCATCTAATTGTGCAATAAACCCTTGTACTTCTGCAGCTGTAAAGTAAGGCATATCAGTGTCAGGATTGTGCGTAAATGCTAAACTAAATACAAAACCATAACCTTCTGATAAATCATGAAAAGCACTAGCATAATCTACAGTAGATTCGCTTAATGCACTTTTACCAGCTTGTAAATAATGTACAGCTCTAATTGCAATAACTTTAGATAATGCTTTTCTAATAATATCAGCTTGCTCATCTCTTAAGTCGTAATCTTTTGCAACAATTGCAGCTCTACCTAATTTAAAAGCATTGTAAACTTCATCTTTAATACCAGCAAAATCAGGATCTCCATCTACTTTACCTAAGTACTTTAATAAAAGAACGTCATTAGCTTCATCGCCATATAAGTAACCATAACCTTCATCCCAATGGTGCTCCATTTTTGTGTAGTTTTCACCGTCTTCTAATGTTCCAGCATCATTTTTAGTTCTGTAATCATTGTTAGAACCGTCTAATTTAGAAGCGTCAAAATATCCGTTTAAAATTTGATCAGCAACTAAACCACCAATTAAAGATTTTGCAAATGCTTGGTTGTATTCTAATCCTTTTGCATTTACATAACGAGTACTACCACCAGATTCTGTAAGATAACCTGCTGTTCCCATTGAAGCCATTGAAGCCCATTGAGGAAAAACATCACTAACTTGACCTGCAATCCATCCATCAAATTTTGATTGAATTGCAGCAGTTGCAACAGCATTACTACCAAACAACCCATTTGAGGCAGCTACTTTATTACGTACTTTTTTACCTGAGGCATCTAAGTCAGCATTACTAAATCCAGTACCGTCAGCAAACATTGTGTTTAATTCTGTTAATGTTTTAGTTTCATCTTTCATTGCAGATGCAATTTCATTAGCCATCATTAACCTTGTTGTTTGACCACCATAACTTACTGTTGAACTTCCGTCTCTTTCAAAAACGTACGTTGCTGGAGCTGTAACTCCACCTTTTTCTTCATTGTCATCATCACTACATGATGTGAACATTACTACCGATAAGGTCATTAACCCAAATACTAATTTTTTCATTTTAATTATAATTTAATTTGTTATTAATTTAATTTTATGCAAAAATACTATTTTATTTTTATTTAGAATGAATCAAAATAGGTTTTTTTTTAAAACTAGTAGTTTACCCTGCTCATTACTATTTAAAAGGCTCATTTCTGTATAGAAATGATATAAAAATATAAGTTTAATCTAAAAATTATATCTCTAAATAATTAGAATAAAAAATACATTTGTACATTTGTTTTTCATTAACATATTTGAAAAATGAAAAAGCAATTCGCTATTATTTTACTTTTTATTGTAGCAATTAGTTTTGCTCAAATTAAAACTAAAGTAGATTTATCCAATCCAAACGCTACTATATATACACATTTATATTTTTTACAAGAAGATTCTTATGAGCCTGAAAAAGCAGCGCAGACTATTTATGGTTTAAAAGATAAAGATGCGATTGATAAAGCTATTAAATTAAAAAAAATATTAGATGGTAAAGGTTTATTTGTCGATTTTACTAAAGTGCCTAACAATCCTAAATTTACCGATACAACGGCTTATAAAATAGGAAACCATTATGTATTATTCCCTGTACGGTTACCTCAAATAGCCGTTGAAAAATATGATGATAAATGGTTGTATTCTCGTGAAACGGTTGCTAATATTGATAAATTATACAATGAAATATATCCATGGCATACAAAATGGTTACAAAATAGCGTTAGTAAAATAAGTACAAATAAATTATTTGGCATACAGCTTTGGCAATTTATTGGTTTGTTAAGTTTATTGTTTTTTGGATTTATTTTCTACTATATTTTTAAAAAAGTGTTTTTCTTTATTTTACGTAAAATACAAGTAATAGTTACTAATGAAAACAGTAATAAGATTACAATTACATTAAAAAAACTAGCTAGACCATTAACATTTATCTCTTTAATATATATTTCACGAAAAGTTATTCCTTCTTTACAGCTTGGGTTAAACACCAATACCTTTTTATTCTTGGTGTTTAATATTGCACAAATTGTATTTTGGATTTATGTTTTCTTAAAAGTAGTAAAACTTATTATGTCAATTTATAAAATATATACACAAAGAACACATATTAAATTAGACGATCAATTAGTACCAATATTAACACATTTTTTAACTGGAATTGTTGTCTTCTTAGGGATTCTTAAATTGCTAACTTTATTTGGAATTCCTGCTGCAAGTGTAATTGCAGGAGCATCTATTGGAGGTTTAGCTTTAGCTTTGGCATCACAAGATACAGTTAAGAATCTAATAGGTACGTTTATGATATTTTTAGATAAACCGTTTCATATTGGTGATTGGATTGAAACTAGTGAAGTTAAAGGAACTGTTGAAGAGGTTGGTTTTAGATCGTCTAGAATTCGTGCTGCTGATACATCTATTTTTCAAATTCCGAATAGTACTTTGTCTGAAATTGTTATAAACAACATGGGTTTACGTTTGTTTAGGCGTTATCAAGCAGAATTAGGCATTCGATATGACACACCTCCACATTTAATTGATTCATTTGTTCTAAGTTTAAAAGAATTAATAAAAATACATCCAAACACAAAAAAAGACGGTTTTGATGTTGCTTTTGTTGATTTTGGTGATTCTGCTTTAAAAATATTAGTTAATGTTTATTTTAATGTAGATACATGGAGTTCTGAACAACAAGCAAAACACGATTTTCATATCGCGATACTAAAAATAGCAAAAATTTTAGGAATTGAATTTGCTTTTCCATCAACAACAATGATGATAGAACAGTTTCCAGAAAAGAAAAGTTTCGGTATTGATTACGCTCAAAAAGATATAGATATTAATGATATTTTGGAAGAGTTAAAGAATAAAAAATAAGAACATGCTAGACTTTACAACAATAAAAGTTTTTGAATATCCACACGAAGCTCAGATTATTAAAAATAAACTAGAAGCTGAAGGTGTTTATGTTTTTTTAAAAGATGAATTAACCGTACAAACAGATAATTTTCTGTCTAATGCTATTGGTGGAGTTAAACTACAAGTAAAAGCAGCTGATGTTGAAAAAGCAACAAAAATCGCGAGCTTGTTTAAGAAAGAATTTCAACAAAAACTTAAAGAAATTGTTTTATCACAAAATGAAACTGTAAAAAATTGTATTAATTGTAATTCTACTGAAATTAGAGTAAGTAAAGAAGTAAAAGGAATTGTAGGTGTTTTGTTATTGTTTTTTGGACTTCCAATTCCGATTTATAAAAAAGAATATCACTGTTTTGATTGTTATCAAGATTTTAAAGTAACTTTTAAAAAAGATTAATGAATATTATAGAAAAATATGATACGCAATTTGCATATTCTAGTGTTGTGTTAAATTTATCTCTGGCTGTTCAAGCTTATTTATTATGGATAAACCCTTCAATAGAAGGTGTTGAAAAAATATATACCATTGCAATTTTATCTTCTTTTGAGTTTTTTATGATACACTCTGGTGTTTTTATGGCTGTTTTTTCTAAAAAAGTATCTTTAATATATTTTCCCATTATATGGTGCGTTCGCATTAATAATTAAACTATGGCTGATGGAAATGCCATTTTATATTTATATTTA
>CAYOFS010000010.1:10215-29154 GCA_964403095.1 uncultured Flavobacteriaceae bacterium
GATGAGTTTTTACTTATTTCTGGGTTTCGTGAAAAAGAATCTATTGGTGTTTTTACAGAAGCACCACATGCAGCAGCTATGGCTTTTGCAATAATTTATTATTTATGGTTAGCTTTTACGGAATTTAACGTTACAAAATCACTTATTAAAAATCCTAAACGTTTTAGTAAACCGTTTTAAAGACGTAATAAAAATCTAAAATTAATTTTTCTTGATAATAATTTTATTAAAGATAAGCTAATAAACAGCTTTAATTAATACGGTTTTATTGTTAAAAATAAAGGTTTCACTTGTTGTTTTCCCTAAAAGTAATTGTCCTATAGGTGAACTAATTGAAATAGCATAAAAATTTTGATTATCAATAGTGATTTTCCCAGCAGATATTGCTATAAAATAATTCATTTTATTGGTAATAATCAAACTTCCTAATTTTATAACAGTATTACATTCAATTATATTAATTCTTTTTAAAATACGTTCCATGGTATAAACACCTTCTAATTGTAGGCTTGCTTTCTCCATTTCTAATTGTAACATTGCTCTACCTGTTTCATGTTTATCACCAGCACTACTTTTTGTTTCCGAAGATAAGGCTTTTTGATTTGAGCTAATAATTGTAGTTACAGTATGTGCTCGTTTATTGACAAATTCAATACAGGCATTGAATAATTTTTCTTTATGTTCAGTCATTTAATTATTATTAAAATTCCAAGTCTTGTCTAAATTTCAAAGTCTGACGTCTTGAAGTTTCCACTTCTAACCCGTTGTCTAACTCTATTTTTAGCTTACCGTTAAACCAAGGTGTTACTTTGGTGATTTTTGAAAGGTTAATTATTTGTTGCCGGTTTACTCTAAAAAACAAATCAGAAGATATTCTGTTTTCTATCTGATTTAAAGATTTATAAATTAAAGGTTTATTATTATCAAAAAACACTCTAGTATAATTACCAACTATTTGGAATAATGAAACGTCTTGCAATTTCACCATCCAACATTTTTCACCTTCTTTTATAAAAATCTGATCTGTATTTGTTAATGATTTTTCGTTTTTATGAATTGTTTTTTCGGTTAAAAAAGGAAGTAATTTTTCTATTGATTTATTTAATCGTTCCTGTTTTATTGGCTTTAATAAATAATCAAAAGCATTATATTCAAACGATTTTAATGCGTATTGATCATAGGCTGTAGTAAAAATAACAATTGGTAGCTTATCCAACATTTCTAATAGTTGAAAGCCATCTTTTTCAGGCATATTTATATCTAAAAATAATAAATCAGGATTTGTTTTTTGAATTAATTCAAAAGCTGTATCCGCATTTTTGGCTTCACCAATTATATTAATGTTACCATGTATTTTTAATAGTTCCTTCAGTTCCAACCTAGCCAATCTAGAATCTTCTACTATGACAGCCGTAATTTTATTCATCTGCTAAAGGTATTGTTATTTTGGCAATTACTTGGTTTTCTATTTCCGATAAATTAAATATTCCTTTTGCTCCAAATAGTAAATTTAATCGTTTTTTAATGTTTTCAATACCTACTTTGGTAGAGTTTATTTTATTTTTAAGCTTACCAGGATTAATTACTGTAATGATTAATAAATTATTTATAGCCTGTATTTGTAATTGAACAATTCCTCCTTTGGTTAGATTTGAAACTCCATGTTTTATGGCATTTTCAATAAGCATTTGGATTATCATTGGTGGAATTTCCTTTTCTAAAAGGGAATTATCTATTTCTTTTTTAAAAATTAAACGGTCTTCTAGTTGGATTTTACTTAATGCAATATAGTTATCAACCATTTCTAATTCTTGTGAAATGGTAATTTTGTCCTGACTTGTTTTTGTTAACGAATAACGTAGCATATCAGATAAACGTGTAATCATTTCTCTTGATTTATCTATATCTTCTAACATTAAACCTCTAATGTTATTTAATGAATTAAACATAAAATGCGGATTTATTTGTCCGATTAATGTGTTTAATTGTGATTCTTTTAAAGATGATTCTAGTTCTAATTTCTCTATTTTATTTTTTCTGAATTGTCTAGATATTTTTATGGATAAGTAAAATAATATCCAAAATAGAATAAATATAAACGAATTTAAAATAGTGCTAACATGTTGGAGATTATTTACTTCTGGAATTGTATTATTTAATCTATAATAAGTCAAATAACTAAACGATAATAGTAATATATAGAAGATTATTGTTCCTAAGAACCAAGCTAAAAATATTGTTTTAATTTCGTTTGATTGAAATTTATCAAAAGACAAGTGTTTTTTTAAATATTTTCTAACTACTAAGGTTGTTATAATACCAGATAGCAAAAAACCAAAACCCTCTAAATAAATATACAATTTTGACAATTCAATTTTGGACATTAATTTTCCCCAAGTATTAATACCAGCTATAAAGCCCCAGCCAATTAATTGAAGTAGCCAAAACCAAGTATTTTTTGTGATACTATTCATTTTTAAATTTTTGTTTAATGGCTTTTTCCGTTTTATAAATTAGTATTCCAACAGCTATAAATAGTATTATCATGCTAATTAAAACTCCAGTACCTTCTTCAACATGGAATATTAATCCAAAAACCGAACTTAAAGCTAATCCTACGCCACAATAAATCATTAATATACTAGAATAAGGTTGTGCAAAATCCCATTTTTCTTTTGTTTTCATTGACGATTGAGTTCTGTAACCATATAACATATTTATATTTTTTGGAGGGAATTTAAGCATAATATATCCTACAATTATAAATATTATTCCAATCATTAAAGGCATTACAAAAAGGGAATTTTCAAAGGGAATTTTAATTGTATTAATGTGTTATATTTTTTGTTTAAGGATATTAATAACCTCATCAACTTCATTTGAACCTACTAAAAAAGTTATTGTTTTGGTTTTATTTTGGATTAAAACAGCGTTTCCTGTACTAACATTCCACAACCAACCTTTTGGCGTTAGTCTTACACCAATACCAGCATACCAAGGAATTTCATAATTTTCTATACTATCTATTTCGCTTAATAGTATTGTTTTCTTAAGGAAACCAATTCCGAAAATAGCTGTTATTTTTTCTTCATCAATACTGATAGTTAGTTTATAAAATAGTAATATTGTAACTACAAATACGAACATTAAAATTAAATATGGTACTAAAAAGTTTGAGCTACTTCCATAAAAATAGACAATACTTATAATAAGCATCATAATAAATATGATTATTCCTAAAATTCCAAACTGAGTTTTTTTATATATTGTGTTCATTATATTTATATTAAAATCGTTTATTTATCCAAGTAGTAATGATTTCTAATGCTTTTGGAGCGAAAGTTTCTTCAATTTTGGCATACTCATTAAAAGAACCCGTTTCACAAGTTTGAAATAAATGGTTTAAATTTTCCAATTCCTTTATAGTAACATCTTTATTATTTTTTAGTGCTTTTTTAATTCCGTTAAGGTTTAAATTAGGTATTACTTGAAAATCTTTTTCGCCATTTAAAGCTAAAACAGGACAGCTTACTTTTTTTAAAAATTGTTTAGGGTTTGTTTTTATAAAATACCTCATCCAAGGTGAGGTAATTGTTTTTGCTTGGTTTTCAATATTTACATCGGTTAATTCTGTCGCAATTGATAAAGGAGCAGTTTCTCTGGCTTTTTTTAAGTGATTGGTAATTTCTTTTTTTAAATCATCAATATTTATTATGGATTTTACTAAATCATAAACCTCATTAGATAATTTTGTATTGTAAGCTATATTTTCACTTGTTAAACCAATTAAATTCATTGATTTTTCGGCTTGTGTAATTAAGACTTCCGCTCCATCAACACCTGGACTTGCTAGTAAAATTATAAAAGCAATATCTTTATTTTTTGCTGCAACTATTGGAGCGATAAAACCGCCTTCACTATGACCAATCAAGCCTATTTTTTTACAATCAACATCTTTCCTTGTCATTAAATAATCAAATGCTGCTTGAATATCGGTTGCAAAATCGGCTGAGGTTGCACCTTTTTGTGTTCCTTCACTTTCTCCAACACCTCTATCATCAATACGTAAAACGGCAATGCCATTTCTTGTAAGATAATCGGATAATACTAAAAATGGTTTATGACCTAAAATTTCTTCGTTTCTATCTTGTGGACCTGAACCAGATATTAATATAGCAGCAGCTGGTTTTTTTCTATTATTTGGCAGTGTAAGTGTTCCTACAAGTTTAATATTATCTGCTTTAGTATTAATAAAACTAACC
Organism: uncultured Flavobacteriaceae bacterium; assembly: GCA_964403095.1. Taxonomy (GTDB): domain Bacteria; phylum Bacteroidota; class Bacteroidia; order Flavobacteriales; family Flavobacteriaceae; genus S010-17. The sequence goes on from CAYOFS010000010.1 coordinate 14,478, forward strand.
TCTTCACTTTTATATGGAAATGGTTCTGTTGGTTCTTGTGGTTTTTTCTTAGGTGTTTCTTTTTCTATTTTTTTATGTGATAAATTTAATGGAAACTTCATTCCTCCTTGAGAAAATATACCTTCTATAATATTGTTTTTAAGTACACCTTTATAAACAATCATCATGCTTTTTAAAGTGATTTTAATGCTGTCATTATTAACCACGGTTTCATCGGTTGGTATATCAAAGGCTTTTTGATCTGGACTATCCATTGTAGTAATGTAAGTGTTATTTTCATTTTTTACATGAAAATTAACCCGAAGTTTTTGTCCCTGAACATCTAATTGTCCGTGCCAATCTCCTTTTATATCTTGTGCAAAAATTGTAGCAATAAAAGTAAAGAAACTTAAGATAAAAGTGATAATAATACGTATCATAATAATTAGTTTTAAATTATACCACAAAGATACCGATATAATATAGTAAATTTACTAAAAATAGGATAAGTGGTGAAATGGTATGGTTGAGTGGTATTACTTAGGCTTTTATATTTTACTGTTCGTGAATGCTATGCAGCTCATTTTTTTTCAACTCATTTCAAAATATAATCGGTATTACACGAATATTAAGAAGAAAAAATAAGTGTTATTATTTTATCCATTTTAAACCAAAGGTAGATAATAATAAATAAAATAATAACCAATAAAAGACCTCTTTTATTGTTTGTTTTTTTTCTTCGATTTATGCGTTTAAATTCCATAATATGTTAAATAACTACAAGTCATTTTTCACTATTCCACAGTAACAGATTTAGCTAAATTTCTAGGTTGATCCACATTTCTATCAAGCATTACCGCAATATGATAAGATAATAATTGTAATGGAATTGTGGTTAATAAAGGAGTGAAAGCCTCTTCAGTATCTGGTATTTCAATAACGTGATCAGCAATTTCTTTTACTGTTGTATCTCCTTCTGTTACCACAGCAATAATTTTACCTTTACGTGCTTTAATTTCTTGGATATTACTCACTACTTTTTCATAATGTCCTTTTTTAGTTGCAATAACTACAATGGGCATATTTTCGTCAATAAGTGCAATTGGACCGTGTTTCATTTCAGCTGCAGGATAACCTTCTGCATGAATGTAGGATATTTCTTTTAGCTTTAAAGCTCCTTCTAAAGCAACAGGAAAGTTAAAGCCTCTACCTAAGTATAAAAAGTTTTTTGCATCTTTATATACCTTTGCAATTTCTTTTACTTTATCATTAATAGCTAATAAACCTTCTACCTTATTAGGAATTAATTCCATTTGTTGTAGATAATTTTGATATTTATTTTGTGATAAATTACCATTTGCTAATCCTAATTTTAAGGCAATTAATGATAATATAGTTATTTGTGTAGTGAATGCTTTAGTTGAAGCGACACCAATTTCCGGACCAGCATGTGTATATGCGCCAGCGTGAGATTCACGAGCAATAGAAGAACCAACTACATTACAAACACCAAAAACAAAAGCACCTTTTTCTTTTGCCATTTTAATTGCAGCTAAGGTATCGGCTGTTTCTCCAGATTGCGAAATAGCAATTACAATGTCTTTATTGGTAATTATGGGGTTTCTATATCTAAATTCCGAACCATATTCTACCTCAACAGGAATACGAGCAATATCTTCAAATAAATATTCTGCAATTAAACCTGAATGCCAAGATGTACCACAAGCAACAATAATTATTCTATCAGCGTTTAAGAATCGTTGTAAATTATCATCAACTCCAGCCATTCTGATAATACCTTCATTTGCAAGAAGTCTTCCTCTATAAGTATCGATGATTGCTTTTGGTTGTTCGTATATTTCTTTAAGCATAAAGTGATCGTAACCACCTTTTTCTATTTGTTCTAAGTTAAGTTGTAATTCTAGTATATTATTTTTCACTAAAGTATCGTCTTTAATTTTTCTAACACGAACATCTCTACCTACTTTAATAACAGCCATTTCTTCATCTTCTAAATAAATGGCATCTTTGGTGTATTCAATAAATGGTGAAGCATCAGAAGCTATAAAAAACTCTTTATTATCTTTTCCTACACCAATAGCTAAAGGGCTTCCTAGTTTAGCAACTACAAACTCATTAGGTTTTGTTTTATCAAATACTACAATTGCATAAGCACCAACAACTTGGTTTAATGCAATTTGTACTGCTTTACCTAGTTTTACACCTTCTTGTTTTTTAACTTCTTCAATTAAGTTAATTAAAACTTCGGTATCTGTATCACTTTTAAAAGTATAACCTCTATTGATTAATTCCTTTTTTATAGTATCATAATTTTCTATAATACCATTATGAATGATTGCTAAATTTTCCGATTCAGAAAAATGAGGATGAGAATTTAGATCGTTTGGAATACCATGAGTAGCCCATCTTGTATGACCAAAACCAATGTTTCCTGTTGTGGTTATATCGGTTTTAATTTTATCTTCAAGTGCAGATACTTTTCCTTTAGTTTTTACCATTTTAACCTTTTCTCCATCGAAAAGTATTAAACCAGCACTATCATAACCTCTATATTCTAATCTTTTAAGACCGCTAATAACTATTGGATATGCATCTCTATAACCTATATAGCCTGTAATTCCACACATAAATTTTAATTATTTAATTCCGTATAGTAAACCTCTAATTTTAATCGTTTATTATAATTTGTATCTGTTTCCTGATAATTATTACCAAATAAAACAACTCCTTGAGGATTCCAACTATAATCAGATATAATAATATCTTGTATAGTAAGTGGTTTATCCATACCATTATATAATTTTAAACCTAATTGTACCGATTCGGTATAATCTTCTTTTTTTAATACTTCTGAGATATAATCAGTTATAGTTACTTTATATTTTGTTGGGTCATCGCCATCTTTTTGTAAAAAACCATTAAAATATTTACCTTCGGTTACAGCATCTAAAAGATGTTCGTTTTCATTAATATCATTTGCTAAATCTGGATCTAATTTGTATAATAACAATCTGTTTGGTAAATTATTTTCGTTTTGGGTTTCTATATGAAAAGTAAGATTTGCTTCGTTAATTAGCCAGTTTTTATTTCTTAAAATGGTTAAATCTTCTCCTGCAAATAAGTCAATCACTGCTATTGAGCCAGCAGCGCCTTGAACGTATAATTTTTGCTCTCCATCAACCATATTATTTGGAGTGGTAATTTGGTTTACGCCACTTGCATTTGTATAATCCCTTTCAAACGTACTAGTTTTAATGCCTCTTAAAGGAAAAGCAATTGTTTTTTTAGTTCTTACAGGGTACGTAACTCCAGTATCATCAGTATCTCCATCGCCATTTAGATCTACAGTTGTTTCGTCTGCTGTTTTATCTTCCGTATTGGTTAAATATAGTTTTATATTAGCTGTAGCAATATCTAGCATCACAACTGAACCATCGTTTCCTTGTACTTGAATAGCAATTCCTCTAAAAAAGTTATTGAAATCACCAGCATTGTCAAAAACAGCTTGGGTTGGATTATTAATAAAGTTATTTTCAAAAAACGTTTTGTTTAACGGAATTCTAATGAATGGTTTTACAGTATTTGCTTTGATAGTATCTTCTACTTGAATTGGTGCATAAGCATTTGCTGCAACATCTAATAAAGTTCTGTCAAAATATAAAACGGTATCTTTAGCATTTGGTTTAAAATCAGTCCAAGGATACAACTCATCACTAGTGTTAAAAACTTCGTTTGAAAAATATTTTTTTGCTTTTGTTGGATCTATTGGATCAAGCTTAGTTAAATAATCATCTAGTCTTGAAACTTTAATTTGAAATTCAATATCTTGATCTCCATAGACATTATTAAGTTTAAATTTTGGTTTTCCATCATCTTCTTTTCCGTCACTAGTTGCATCATAAGGAATTTCTAAAAAAACAGCGTCTAAATTAGGGCTTTCTCCCCAACTTAAATTTGTAGGTGCATTTATTTGTGCTATTATTGACGCTTTAAAAACACCAAAATCTTGATTATCAAAAACACCTAAAGGTTGTTTTATTGTTTCTATTTTAGCAGCACTAATATTATCAACTCTTGATTTTTCAAGATTTCTTGTATAAGAAATGACATCAAAATCTTTTTTCTCTGTATCAAAAATACCGTTATTAACTAAACTTGCTCCAGCATTTTCGAAGTCAGATTCGCATGAGGAGAAACTAAATACTATTATTAAAGCAATAGTTGTGTATTTAAAAATTGTATAATTTTTTGTTGTAATCATGATTTTAATAAAATAGGGTAAATTTATTATTCTTCTTTAGTTAAAAGTTCGTTTTGATAAAACTCAATATAATCTTCAACAAACTCTTCTTCACTTTTATATTCAAGAGTTGGTTTATCAATAGACTCTAAGTGTTCTTCAATGCCTTCAGGTAATTCAGGAGATGCTTTAATAATGGCATCGGCAAAATTAATAGCTATTTTTTGCAAATTAGTATAGTTAGGTTTTTCAATAACCGAAACTGTTTCTTTTGAAATACCATCAAAGTTAATTTTATTAATCAAATCTGGATTAATTTCTCCTTCAAAAGGCTCGTTGTATAATGAAACAACTACTTTACTATCGGTAAATAGCGAATCGTTTTTAAAGTACTCTCTAAGATATAAAGGAACTAATGCAGCCATCCAACCTTGTACATGAATAATATCTGGCGACCAATTTAATTTTTTCACAGTTTCTATAACTCCTTTAGCAAAGAAAATTGCACGTTCGTCATTATCTTCAAAAAGTTTGTTATCTCCATCGGTAAAAACAGCTTTACGTTTAAAATATTCATCATTATCAATAAAATAAACTTGCATTCTTTCTTTAGGAACTGAAGCTACTTTAATTATTAAGGGCATATCAATATCATCAATAATTAAATTAACTCCTGATAAACGAATAACTTCATGTAATTGATGTCTTCTTTCGTTAATTACACCATAACGAGGCATAAAAACTCTAATTTGTGCACCTTTACTATTCATTTTTTTAGCTACCTGAAAACTCATTTTTGAAGTGTTTGTTTCTGGTAAATAAGGAGTCATTTCTGACGAGATATATAAAATTTTAGTTTCCTTCATTGCTTGTTGTTTTATTGTAAATACTTATATAAGCTTTACAATTTTATTGTTAGTTTTATCTAATTGAAATTAATTAATATACTTTAAATATGTTTTTAGGAAAAGGAGTGAATATTAATATAGTTGCAAAAGTACGAAAATTTGCTTTAATTTTAGCTTTAAAATAGTAAGTTTACACCCTTTTAACTACTAATTAACATTTAAAATGAAAGTATTTAAAACAATATCAAAATTACAAACCTTATTATCTATACAAAAAAAACAATATTCTATTGGTTTTGTTCCAACAATGGGAGCACTTCATAAAGGGCATTTATCTTTAATAAAACAAGCTAAAAAAGAGAATGATTTAGTGCTTGTAAGTGTTTTTGTAAACCCTACACAGTTTGATAAACAAGAAGATTTAGATAATTATCCTATTACAATTGAAGGCGATTTAAAGTTATTAGAAAAAGTGAATTGTGATGTGGTTTTTATACCTTCTGTTAAAGAAATTTATTCCGAAAATATTAATTCCCAACATTTTAATTTTGAAGGAATTGAACATAAAATGGAAGGTAAATTTAGAGATGGACATTTTGATGGTGTTGGTACAATAGTAAAACGATTATTCCAAATAGTAACACCAAATAAGGCTTATTTTGGCGAAAAAGATTTTCAGCAATTACAAATCATTAAAAAACTAGTTAAAATAGAAGAACTGCCAATTGATATTGTAGGTTGTGCTATTTTTAGAGAAAAAGATGGTTTGGCCATGAGTTCAAGAAACACAAGGCTTACACCCGAATATAGAAAAGCAGCCCCATTTATTTATAAAACACTTAAAAAATCGAAGAAGAAGTTTAAGAATAAATCGGCTAATAAAGTAACAAAATGGGTAGAGAAAAAATTTAAGAAGCATCCTATTTTAAAATTGGAGTATTTTGTTATAGCTAATGAAAGCAGTTTAAAAACTTTAGATGAAGAGGCAAGAAAAAACAGAAAACAGAGAACAGAGAACAGAGAACAGAGAACAGAGAACCAAACCTATCGTGCTTTTTTAGCTGTATTTGCAGGAGAAATAAGATTGATTGATAATATAAGACTGTAGTTTAGAGGCACCTAAATTAGAGTAATAATAAATAAACAAATAAACAGATTAGCAAATAACCAAAAAAACAGTAGTTTTGTACCATGCAAGTAACCGTAGTAAAGTCTAAAATACACAGAGTAAAAGTAACAGGAGCTGATTTGAATTACATTGGTAGTATCACTATTGATGAAGATTTGATGGATGCTGCTAATATAATCGAGGGTGAAAAAATCCTTATTGTAAACAACGATAATGGCGAACGTTTAGAAACCTATGTAATTCCTGGTCCACGTAAAAGTGGTGAAATTACGTTAAACGGTGCTGCTGCAAGAAAAGTAGCTGTTGGAGATACCTTAATTTTAATTACGTTTGCTATGTTTGAATTTGAAGAAGCTAAAAAATTCAAACCTTCGTTAGTGTTTCCAAATAATAAAAATTTATTAGACTAGACTTGAATAAAAAAGTAAAAAAAACATTTTTTATAATACTTCCAATTTTTTTGGGAGTTTTTTTAGTTTGGATATATATTAAGAAATTTACAGCTCAAGAGCTTGACCAAATAATTTATAATTTAAAAAACGCTAATTATTGGTGGATTTTATTGTCGTTATTTTTCGGAATTCTTAGTCATTTATCTCGTGCTTATCGTTGGCATTTCATGCTAGAGCCTTTGGGTTATAAACCTAAATATACTAATAGTGTTATGGCTGTTTTATTGGCTTACCTACTTAATTTAGTTATACCAAGATCTGGTGAAATTGCTCGAGCAGCTACACTTGCAAAGTATGAAAACGTACCTTTTGAAAAAGGATTTGGAACTATTGTTGCCGAAAGAATATCAGATGTTATTATGTTATTAATCATTTTAGGAATTGTGTTTTTCTATCAAACAGACCTTATTTTAAGTTATTTTACTGATGTAAACCCTACAAGAAAAATCGCTGTTTTATTTGGGTTATTAATAATTTCTATTATCGGAATTAAACTAATTAAAAAATCAAACCATTCATTATTAGTAAAAATAAGAACTTTTATTAATGGTTTAGTTGAAGGAGTAACAAGTGTTTTAAAAATGAAAAACAAGGCTGTTTTTATTTTTCATACTATTTTTATCTGGCTTATGTATATTGCTATGTTTTGGGCTGTAACTTTTACAGTACCTGAAACATCAAACCTGTCTTTTGAAATTATTTTAGTTGGTTTTATTGCTGGAGCAATTGCTATGTCAATTACCAATGGTGGTTTTGGTGCATATCCTGTTTTTGTAGCTTCTGCGTTTGCTATTTATGGAATAAATAAAGAAGCAGGAGCATCTTTTGGTTTGTTAATGTGGATTTCTCAAACTATTATGGTACTTGTTTTTGGCGGCTTATCATTACTTTTCTTACCCGTTTATAATAAGGAAAATTAAATTTTTTGAAGCTAATATAGCTAAATCGACATCACTTATTTACCAAAAATAAATTGATATTAACAGCAACTAGTACTCGTTCCACAACCAGAATTTTCTTCTTTTATTTCTTCAGTTTCTACACTACAAACCGATGGTGATTTACAACCCGTTTTTGTGTTAAATAAATTTATAATAATTTTATTTTTAGATGTTTTAAAATCAATTACTTCAAGTATTGAGGTGTGAAAATTATTATTTCCAAATTCTACTTTAACTTCAGTTTCTAACCATAAAGGATTAATAATCGAAATAACCTTATCAACCGTTAGATAGTCTTCTTTTCCAAGCTCACTAGGACTCTCCCATAATTGTAAATGTGTTTCTTTCCAATCATTTTTATTACCACCGCAATCAACTGTTTCAAAACGTACATTTTTAACTTCGGTTAAGTGATAATTTGCTCCAATAATTTTATTTGTTGCATATTAAAATAAAAGTTCTTTCCCTCTATGTGCCTCTAATATTGATATAAATTTTTTAGTAGCCATAATTATAGTTTTATTAAATTAATCGTAAAACAACGATATTCTAATTTAGCAACAGCTTATATTGGAAAAATCCTCATTAAATAAGGCTTCAAATAAACGCTTTGCCCTTTTCCAATTCTCTTGATTGATACAATACTTTATTTTTGGTAACTCTATTTCACCAATTATTAAACCAGCATCTTTCAATTCTTTTAAATGTTGTGAAATAGTAGATTGTGCCATTGGAATTTCACTAACTAAATCACCTGTATAACAACAAGATTGATTACTTAAATATTTTAAAATAGCCAACCTTACAGGATGACTTAAAGCTTTAGCGTATCGTGCAGTTTGTTCAGTAATATCTGAATATAAGATGTTGGACATATAGTGGTGTTTATAATTAATCGCAAATTAACGATTAATATTTAAAATAACCAAATTTTATATTGTTTTATACGGAACAACTAATACTTTTTCATGTCATTTTTGCGAAGGCATAAGTCTTATGAATAATGAAATTAACTTTACACTAATACCAACTCAACATCAAAATACGCTATAAATTATTTATCTTTTCACGTTTTACTGCACTTAAAATTTAAACTATTTTTATGCTTGAAATTTGAAAATTGTAAAACATAAAAATACTTCAAATTTATTTAGCGCATTTTGAAACAGAATTGGTATAATTAAACTAATATTATAGATTATTGCCTGTGTAGTAATAATATTAATTTAAAATTTAGCAATTATATCAGGGCAAACTGACACTTTTTGAATATTACTAAAAATCAAAGCTTTGTATTTTAAAAGCAATTCAATTATTAAATTGATGAAAAATTAATGTTTTGAAAACTAATGAATTTCGTTTTTAAAAAATAAAGTATGAGTTTGCTCTGGCAATTATATTTAAGTTTACAGGTATCTCAGCATAATTACATATCTTTGTTTTTTAATTTTTTAAAAACGATTAAATGAAATCAATTATATCTTTTGTGTTAATTTGCTTTATTACAATAAGCATACAATCTCAAAATAAGCCAGCCTATGTTCTTTTTAATAAAAAAGGAAAAAGAGTTTCCTATAAAAAAATGCTAAAAAAATTAGCTAAAGCCGATGTTGTCCTTTTTGGCGAACATCACAATAATGCTATTGCACACTGGTTACAGTTAGAAACAACTAAAGACTTAGCTGTAAAAAGAGATTTGGTGATTGGTTTTGAAATGATTGAAGCCGATAATCAAGAACAATTAAATCAATATCTAAACAATACAATTAATCAAAAAGCATTTGACACTGTTGCTAGACTTTGGAATAATTATAAAACAGATTACAAACCATTAGTTGATTTTGCTAAAAAAAAGGACATTAAAGCCATTGCAACCAATGTTCCTAGACGAAATGCAAAGCTCGTTTATAAAGGCGGTTTTAAAGCTTTAGACACATTATTGGCTAAAGAAAAAACATGGATTGCTCCATTACCTATTTTATACGACGCTAATTTACCAGGTTATGTAGCTATGAAAAAAATGATGGCTGGTCATGGAGGAGATAATTTTCCAAAAGCACAGGCTATTAAAGATGCAACAATGGCATACTTTTTAATGAAAAACAGAAAAGATAACCAGTTGTTTATTCATTATAATGGTTCTTTTCATTCAGATAATTTTGATGGTATTTATTGGTATTTAAAACAACATCAACCAGACTTAAATATTTTAACTATTACAACCAAAGATAAAGGTGGTCGTTTGAGAAAATTTGATAAAGAAAATAAAAACACTGCCGATTTTATTATACAAGTAGATAAGGATATGACTAAGACATATTAATAATCTTAGCTCAATATTATACCAGTTTAACATCAAAACACGCTATAAATTTGTCATCTTTTTCCGTTCTACTTCTCTAAAAAATTTAACTATAACTATGGTTATACTGAAATTTTTATAGCTTGTATAACAAAAAAATATTTAAAATTTATTACACGTCTTTTGAAATTAAACTGGTATCAAACCTGAAGTAAAAACAAATAAAAGTGCTTTCATTCTAAATTCTCGCAGAATTAATCGTATAAAAGTCCACCAAATCGGTCGAGTCTCCTTTTAGGGTTTTGTTTTCTACGCAATTCGCACCAACCAAGTATCTTGGCATCAAATCATTGCATCCAAAACCAGTGATGTTTTCCATATTTTGTTTCATTTTGGCAGCACTGGTTGGAATTGTAAAAACAATGTTTGTATCATCTTTTTCATTTTTAGCTTAACGCTAAACCTAATGCAACAGATGCGGATTGATTGATATTTTTCATAATGAATTGATTTTAAATACAAATACAATAAATTGTAAATCAAATTATATACCAAAATGGTTTTTTTGCAAATTGGTATTATTGGTTTCTCCGTAGAGACGCGATGCATCGCGTCTCTACCATCACCACACAACAAACGCAACAATGAAATCTCGCGAAAAAAAAATCAAATCCACAAATCATCACCATTATTCCTATCACGTTGCCATTTCGCAGGATTTTCGCGAATATAATGACGGATACGGTTTAATTCGTTTTCGTTACGGATTATACGGTCGTGAAAACGCGGTTGCCACGCAAAATCCGTAGAAACGCCATGCTTGGCGTTTAATAACCGCGATTTTATGGTAACGGCGGATTTGAAACCGCGAATTATTGATGATAAATTTTTTCGTTGTGGTTCAAATTTGTTTTTGTATTCCGTAGAGACGCGATGCATCGCGTCTCTACCGTGTAACGCATTAAATTCATTATCACCAATGTAAATAATTCCGTGAATGTGGTTTGGCATTACAATAAATTCCACCATTTCCAAATTCATATCAGGACGAATTGATGGCGTTTTTAACCATTCATCCCAAACAATTTTCCCGATTTCATTCAAAATCATTTCGCCATCCACAATATCCCCAAAAAAATGTTCCCTATTTTTGGTAACAATCGTTATAAAATACGCGCCGTTTTGTGCATAATCGTATCCTTTTTTTCTGGCGGATTCTATGCGGTATTTGTTTTGGTATTTTTTGGTCATTTCAAAAAACTTAGAACCCTTTTACAATTCCCCGTTTTCATCATATTCCTGATACAAATAATCATGATACGGAAAACGTGTTTTATGAATTGTTTTTACAGCTTTGTACGTAATATCTTTAAATTCTTCAAGGTTATTTTTATTCAGTGCTGAAATAAAAATAGCTTGATTATTTGTAGTATTCATCCATGTTTTTTCCCATTCTTCTAAAGTGTAATGTGCCTTTGTTTTTTCCGTAATTAAATCATCTTTATCAATAGTTTCATGTTGATACGCATCAATTTTATTAAACACCATTAAAACAGGTTTATCTTCGGCTTTTATTTCTTTTAAAATCTTATTTACCGATTCAATATGATCTTCAAAATTTTTATGTGCAATATCTACAACATGTAATAATAAATCTGCTTCTCTAACTTCATCTAATGTTGACTTGAACGATTCAACTAATTGCGTAGGTAGCTTTCTTATAAACCCAACAGTATCGGTTAACAAAAACGGAATATTTTTAATCACCACTTTTCTTACCGTAGTGTCAAGTGTAGCAAAAAGTTTATTTTCGGCAAAAACATCACTTTTACTAATCACATTCATCAAAGTAGATTTACCAACATTGGTATAACCAACTAAAGCAACACGAACCATTTTCCCACGATTTTTTCGCTGAACAGCCATTTGCTTATCAATTACTTTAAGTTTTTTATTAAGTAAAGTAATTTTATCACGAATTATACGTCTATCCGTTTCAATTTCCGTTTCTCCTGGTCCACGCATTCCAATACCACCTTTTTGTTTATCAAGGTGAGTCCATAAACGAGTTAATCTTGGTAATAAATATTGACATTGCGCTAATTCAACTTGTGTTTTAGCATAAGAAGTTTGCGCTCGTTGTGCAAAAATATCTAAAATAAGATTTGTTCTATCTAAAATTTTACAATCCAAAACACGTTCAATATTTCTGCCTTGTGATGGACTTAATTCATCATCAAAAATAATAGTTTCAATACCATTAACAGTCATATAAGTAGCAATTTCATCTAATTTTCCAGAGCCAATATAAGTTTTAGAATCAGGTTTACTCATTTTTTGTAAAAAACGTTTCACTACTTTAGCTCCTGCGGTTAAAGCTAAAAATTCTAACTCATCTAAATATTCATTAGATTTTTCTTCGTTTTGTTCTTGGGTAATTACACCTACTAAAATCACATTTTCTGTTCCTTTTTTACGATCTATCATCTTGCAAATATATGTGTTTTCAAAAATAAAATAATATTTAATGTATTAATATAAAGAATTTTGTAAATTTATTTTTTTAAATATTCAATATTTGAGCACAGAAACAAAATTAAAAGACATTTTTACCATTGGTTTTTACAATTTAGAAAACCTTTTTGATACCATTGATGATCCAGACACCAATGATGATGATTTCACACCAGATGGTAAAAAAAAATGGACACCAAGAAGGTATAAAAAAAAAATTAAACGTTTAGCTAAAGCTATTGCAACTATTGGCGATGATGATGTAGATTTTCCACCGGTAGTTTTAGGTATTGCCGAAGTAGAAACTTTTGAAGTGGTTTATGATTTAATTCAAACTACTTTTTTAGTAGATTTTGGTTATGGAATTATTCATTACGACTCGAAAGATGAAAGAGGTATTGAAGTTGCTTTTTTATATAGAAAAGAATTTTTTGAACTGTTAGATAGCAAACCTTACGCTATTACTTTTACACGAAAAGATGGTTCCACTGATTATACACGAGATGTTTTATACGTGAAAGGGAAACTTAATGGAGAACTAATGCATTTTTTAGTAAATCATTGGCCTTCTAGACGTTCTGGAGTTGAGGCTTCTGAGTATAAGCGTATAGCTGTAGCGGAATTGAATCAAGAAATAATTCAAGCTATTTTACAAGAAGAACCAGATGCTAAAATTATTACTATGGGTGATTTTAACGATAACCCTACAAATAAAAGCGTAAAACAAACTCTAGTAACTAAAGAATTTCACAATCCAATGGAATCGCTTTTTAGTGAAGGAATTGGAACAGCAAATCATCAAGGCGATTGGTATTTATTTGATCAAATAATTTTTTCAAAGAGCTTTTATAATAGTACTATTCACACCTTTAAAAATGCAGGAATTTACAGTAAATTTTTCTTGAAAGACAGATTTGGTAAATATATAGAAGACCCTTTTAGAACCTATAAAGGTCATTGGTATAAAGGTGGAATTAGTGATCATTTCCCCGTATATATTACGTTAAAATTAAACAAAAAATAATACTAAAAAAAAAGAATGAAAACCCAAGATCTCATCTACTTGCTTGCCTTACAAAAAGTAGTAGGTATTGGTGATATTAATGCAAAAAAACTTATTAAATATTGCGGAAGTGCAGAGGCTGTTTTTAACGAAAAACCAGTAAATTTATTAAAAATAGAAGGCTTTGGAACACATAAAATTAAAGGATTAAAAGACAAATCATTATTATTAGATAAAGCTGAAAAAGAACTAGAATTTATTCGTAAAAACAATATTAAGGTTGATAGTTTTGCTTGTAAAGATTATCCTGAAAAATTAAGACACGCAACTGATAGCCCATTATTGATTTTCCAAAAAGGAACAATTAATTTTAAACAACAACGCGTTATTAGTATTGTTGGTACTAGAAATATTACTAATTATGGAAGAACATTTCTTAAAACACTATTTAAAGAAATTGCAAAATACAATCCTTTGATAGTTAGTGGTTTGGCTTATGGCATTGATATATTAGCACATCAATTAGCTTTAGAACATAATTTACAAACTGTTGCCGTATTAGCACATGGATTGGATAGTGTTTATCCTTCAAAACACAGTCAAGAAGCTTTAAAAATGCAAGAAAACGGAGGTTTAATAACTGATTTTTGGAGCGGAACAAAACCAGAAAGAAATAATTTTGTAAAAAGAAATAGAATTGTTGCAGGAATTTCACAAGCAACTATTGTAATCGAATCAGCAGAAAAAGGCGGTTCTTTAATTACGGCAGACTTAGCTAATTCTTACAATAGAGAGGTTTTTGCATTACCAGGTAGGGTAAGTGATTTGTATAGTAAAGGTTGTAATAATTTAATTAAAACCAATAAAGCTGCTTTATTGCAATCGGGTAAGGATTTAGCTTATTTATTAAATTGGGAAAAAATCGAAAAAAAAGCAACTCAAACACAACTATTTGTAGAGTTAGATAGTAATGAAACCATTATTTATAATTACCTACTTAAAGAAGGTAAACAAACATTAGACATTATAGCATTACATAATAATTTACCTATTTATCGTATTTCAAGTATTTTATTAAATATGGAGTTAAAAGGAGTTATTAGACCTTTGCATGGTAAATTATTTGAGGTGATTTAAAACAAAAAAAGACTGCCTTGTTAGACAGTCTTCTAATATAAAAAAGTTATTCTTTCTGGCTAAGTTCTAATTATGACAGCATTTTGTTTAAATAATTCAAATAATGAATAT
>CAYOFS010000011.1:0-8878 GCA_964403095.1 uncultured Flavobacteriaceae bacterium
TAGAGCACCTGACTCATAATCAGGGGGTCCATGGTTCGAGCCCATGTGGGACCACAATAAAAATCAAGCACTTACAAAAATATTGTAGGTGCTTTTTTATTCGGGAATATTATAGAGGTATTTTTTGATAATTAAAATGTACATTGATTACTCACAATAACAGCTACTAAATTAGTTTTTAGGCTGAAAATATATATTTTATTTTGATATAATCAGTCGTAATAAATTAGTATCTTTGTATTTTAATAAACACTTTAAACTTTAAAATTGATATAGCATGCAACTGTATAATAAATTAAGTGCAAAAGAAAGAGTATTATTAATCGAAAAGGCTGGAAAGCAACGATTAACATTATCTTTCTATCAATATGCCAAAATTAAAAACCCACAATTATTTAGAAATTATTTATTTGTTTCTTGGAATAAAATGGATGTTTTAGGGCGGATTTATGTTGCTCACGAAGGTATAAATGGTCAACTTTCTTTACCTGTCGATAATTTTGAATCTTTTAAAGAACATTTGAATGAAATACCATTTTTAAAGAATGTCAGATTAAATATTGCAGTTGAACAAGATGATATGTCATTCTTGAAATTGAAAGTCAAAGTGCGTAATAAAATTGTAGCTGATGGGTTAAATGAAGATTCTTTTGATGTCACCAAAATAGGAGTTCATGTAAATGCAAAAGAATTTAATAAGTTATTAAGCGATCCAAATACTGTTTGTGTAGATATGCGTAATCATTATGAAAGTGAAATTGGTCATTTTGATGGAGCAGTAACACCAGATGTAGATACTTTTAGAGATTCGTTAGATATTATAGAGGAAGATTTAAAAGATCATAAAGAAGATAAAAATTTATTAATGTATTGTACTGGAGGAATTCGATGTGAAAAAGCAAGTGCGTATTATAAATTCAAAGGTTTTAAAAATGTTTTTCAATTAGAAGGTGGTGTTATAGAATATGTTCGTCAGGTAAATGAAGGAAGATTAGAAAATAAATTTTTGGGTAAAAACTTTGTATTTGATCATCGTAGAGGAGAAAGAGTATCTAAGGATGTTATTTCTAATTGTCATCAATGTGGTAATCCTTGCGATGATCATGTAAATTGTGAAAATGAGGCTTGTCATTTATTATTTATTCAATGTGAAAATTGTAATAAAAAAATGCAAGGTTGTTGTTCATATCCCTGTCAAGAAGTTAATAATTTGTCTTTTGAAGAGCAAAAAGAATTGCGTAGAGGGAAACAGAATAGTAATAAAATATTTAAAAAAGGTCGTTCTGAAGTCTTGAAATTTAAAAAGTAATTTAATGAAATATATTTTTAATATATTAATAGAATACCTTAAAGAACACTTTAACTTAAAACTATACGTTGCCACTATTATTTTAACAGCTGTTTTATTATATTTCAACTATAAATACGATATTGAAGACACACATATTGATCAATTTTACAAAACACCGTGGCATACTATTTTATTCTTTTTATATCAAGGTATACCATATTATCTAACATTAGTTTTTGTACATGTTTTCACAGATAATAATAAATTTTTTTATGACAAGCGATTTTGGTTATTAAGTATTTTAGGGCTTATTGTTTTAGCTTTAGATCGTGGATTCTATCATCAAGTGTATTTTGCAAAATGGATATCAGATAAACATTCGTATAGGTATATTAGGAAAATTATAAATAGCTTAATTTCATTATTTGTTACTGTTTTACCATTTTATCTAATTTATAAAACTTTTTTAAAAAAAGAATTATCCCATTTTTATGGTTTGCAAAATTTAAGAAAAGTAAAACTAAAACCTTATTGGATGATGCTATTATTAATGGTTCCGTTAATTTGGTTAGCATCCTATCAGCCTGATTTTTTAAGAGAATATCCTAGATTTCAAAGATCTGGAGGTAGTATGATTGTTAAGTATTTTTCGTTTCCAAAATCGGCAGTTATTGGTGTTTATGAACTTAGTTATGCTTTTAGTTTTTTTATTGTAGAATTAATATTTCGCGGTTATTTTATATTTGCATTGGTTAAATATTTAGGTAAAGATGTAGTTTTACCAATGGCAGTAACTTATTGTGTTTTACATTTTGGAAAACCTGTAGGTGAAGCTATTTCGTCTTTCTTTGGTGGATTTTTACTTGGAGTTGTTGCCTTAAAAACCAATAATATTTATGGAGGAATATTAATCCACATTGGTATTGCCTTACTAATGGAATTGTTCGCTTTTTTGCAGATGGTTTAAAAATAAATAAATTCTTATTCATGAATCCAAAAAGTTAACCCTGCAAAAACCGCAATGATTAACATTAAAATAATGGCAACCTTTAAAATTCCATTATAATATAATTTTTGATGTTTTTTATCTTTTTGATAACTCCAAACCATTCCTATTATGAAAACTATTATAAAAAATCCTGCAAAAAAAAGTTGTCCTTTTGAAAACATATATTATGTATATTTACCACAAATATAGTATAAATTAATACTAGTAAAATTTTTAAATTAAAAGAATAAATGAAATTATTAGGAATAGGGTCAAGAATTAAAACAGAATTGTACGGGCTAGGAGTAATTACCAATCTAACAGCACAACATTATTGGGTTACGTTTTTTGATAAAGGATTAGAAACTATAGAAATTGATTCGGAATTTGAAGTTGTTGAAGCTTTAGAAAACGATGATATTGATACTGTAAGTTTATATGAAGTAGAAAAATCTATAAAAAGTCTATTACAAAAATGGACAGATATCACTCCAGCAGTTGGAATGGCAGAAAAATGGAAAGACGGAAAACTAGTTTTAAAACCAAGTAATAATACACAATCAAAAGAAATTCCAATAAACACGTTTTTTCATAAAATAGTGATGGTTCGTGATAGGATACGAGTAATGGAGCAAAAAATAAATTCTTCTAAAAATTTAGATGACCAAGAAAAAATAGATTTACAACAATATATCACACGAATTTATGGAAGCTTGACCACTTTTAATGTAATGTTTCAAAACAAGCAAGATCATTTTATTGGAGATAAATATAACTAAACAATAGCTTTTATAAATATACTTATAAGCAAACTTTATTAATAATAGTAATAATTGAGTTGTGATATTAGTATATTTGAACATTATTAACTAAAAACAGAATAAGATGTCATTCAAACTACCAGAATTAGGTTACGCTTACGATGCGTTAGAGCCAAATATTGATGCAAGAACTATGGAAATTCACCATACAAAACATCACAACGGATATACAAACAACTTAAATAACGCTATTACAGGAACAGATTTAGAAAACAAATCTATTGAAAATATTCTTGCAAATTTAGATATGAGTAATGGAGCTGTTAGAAATAATGGAGGTGGTTTTTATAACCATTCTTTATTCTGGACGGTTATGAATCCTGATAATAAAGGAAGACTTTCAGGAGAGTTAAAAGCAGCTATTGAAGATACTTATGGTTCTTTTGATGAATTTAAAGCTGTTTTTGCTAAAGCAGCAGGAACACGTTTTGGTTCAGGTTGGGCTTGGCTTTGTGTTCATAAAGGAGGGAAAGTAGAAGTTTGTTCAACACCAAATCAAGATAATCCGTTAATGCCAAATTCAGGTTGTGAAGGAACGCCAATTTTAGGTTTAGACGTATGGGAACATGCATATTATCTTAATTATCAAAACAGAAGACCAGATTATGTACAGGCATTTTTTAATGTAATTAACTGGAATGAAGTTGAAAAACGTTTTGCAGAAGCAAAATAATCAAATAACTATTACTACTAAAAAAGCCTAGCAGATTAAACATTGTTAGGCTTTTTTATTAACTTCGTATTATTTGGGTTTTCGTAAATAGGTGAAAAATAATTTTCATAACTATTTCTTAGCAGCAATAATAGTCATCTCAACAAGTAGTTCAGGTCTTGCAATACGAGCTTCTACACAAGCACGAGTAGGTTGATAACCATCTTCTACCCAAGCGTCCCAAATTTCATTCATTGCAGCAAAGTCTTTCATATCACGTAAATATACTGTTACCGAAAGAATGTGCTTTTTATCCGAACCAGCTTTATCAAGTAAATCCTCTATTTTTTCTAAGGTTGTAATTGTCTGCTCTTTAATATCTTTAGATGAGTCTTTTGCCGTTTGACCACAAAGGTAAATAGTATTATTGTGTTCAACAATTCTACTCATTCTATGCGTTTTGTCTATTCTTACTATTTTCATAAATTGTTATTTAGAGGTTTCAAATTTAGTTATTTTTTAATGAGGATTTATTTTTTTATTAAACTATATTTGCAAGCTCATACTAAAAATACAATGAGTAGAAATACGGCCTTAGCTTTAGCAACCATTACAGCAATAATTTACGGTGTAAGTTTTACAATTGCTAAAGATGTAATGCCTCAATATATAAAACCTTACGGGTTTATATTATTTAGGGTTACAGGAGCAACTATTTTATTTTGGATTGCAGGTTTGTTTATTAAAAAAGAAAAAATACAATTAAAAGATTATACACGTATTTTCTTTGCGGCAATATTTGGAGTAGTGCTTAATATGTTGACCTTTTTTAAAGGTTTAAGTATGACAACACCAATTAGTGCTTCTGTTATGATGGTTACAACACCAATACTCGTTTTAACATTTGC
The DNA here is from genome assembly GCA_964403095.1 of uncultured Flavobacteriaceae bacterium. GTDB lineage: Bacteria > Bacteroidota > Bacteroidia > Flavobacteriales > Flavobacteriaceae > S010-17. The sequence goes on from CAYOFS010000011.1 coordinate 4,661, forward strand.
TAGTATTTTTTTAGGAGAAAAGGCAACACTAAAAAAAATATCGGGTATCATAATAGGTTTAATAGGGGCAGTTGTACTCATTGCTTATGGTAAAAATATGGGCAATGGAAACAATGCGTTTATGGGTAACTTATTAGTATTTGTTAACGCAGCGTCATATGCTCTTTATTTAATAATTGTAAAAAAATTAACCACAAAATACCATCCGTTAACATTTGCAAAATGGCTGTATTTATTTGGATTAATTATGGTTATTCCCTTTGGGATAGAACAAGTACAAGAAGTAAATTTCAACCTATTTACACCAATAATTTATTTAAAAATGGGATTTATAGTTGTGTTTACAACATTTATAACTTACCTATTTAATTTATTAGCAGTCAGCAAATTAAAACCAACAACAGTGAGTATTTTTATCTATTTACAACCTGTTATTGCAACAATATATGCTTTAATAGTTAAAAGTGATAATTTAAATAATGTTAAAATTATAGCAACATTGCTTATATTTGTCGGAGTATATTTAGTAACCACTAAATCAAAAAGTAAATTATGATTAAATCAATGACAGGTTATGGAAAAACAGAGTTTACCATAAATAATAAAAAAATCACTATTGAAATAAAATCATTAAATTCTAAAAATTTAGACTTGAATGTTAGAATTAACAATCCTTTTAAAGAAAAAGAATTGATTATTCGAAAAAACCTATCCTCAAAACTAAAAAGAGGAAAAATAGATTTTGGTCTTTATGTAGAAAATACAGGTGGAGTAAATGTTAATAAAATTAATAAAAGTGTTGTTCAGAACTATATAAAACAACTTGAAAGTGTTGATTCTTCAATGAAAGGTAAGGCGCTAGAAATAGCAATGACTTTACCAAATGTATTAGATTCAGTAAAAGAAGATTTCGATGAAAATGAGTGGTTGAAAATAGATAAAGAAATTGAAGAAACCTTAATTAAAATTGATTCATTTAGAAAAGATGAAGGTGCTATTTTACAAACAGATTTTACTACTAGAATTCAAACATTACAAGGTTTGTGTGAAAGAAATATTGAATTTGAAGACGCAAGAATTCCAGCTGTAAGAGAACGAATATTAAAATCAATAACCGATCTACAATTAGATGTTGATAAAAATAGATTTGAACAAGAACTTGTTTTTTATTTAGAAAAATTAGACATTACAGAAGAGCGAATTCGGTTAGACAATCATTTACTTTATTTTTTAAAAGAATTAAATTCAAATGAGTCTAACGGAAAAAAACTAGGGTTTATCTGTCAGGAAATAGGAAGAGAAATAAATACAACAGGCTCTAAAGCAAATTATGCACCAATGCAGCAAAATGTTGTTTTAATGAAAGATGAATTAGAAAAAATTAAAGAACAACTTTTAAACGTATTGTAATTTTGAAAAAATCAAAAATAAAAAAAGGTAAGTTAATTGTGTTTTCAGCACCAAGTGGCTCTGGTAAAACAACAATTGTACATCATTTATTAAATCAAGAAGCATTAAATCTTGCTTTTTCAATATCGGCAACTTCACGTGATAAAAGAGGTAAAGAAATTGATAGAGAGGATTATTATTTTATTTCGGCTAAAAAATTCAAGAAACTAATTGATAAAGGTAAATTTGTAGAATATGAAGAAGTTTATACAAATAACTATTACGGAACATTAAAAAAAGAAATTAAAAGACTTAGAAAGGAAGGTAAAAATGTAATTTTTGATATTGATGTAGTTGGAGGTTTGAGTATAAAAAAGAAATTCCCTAAAAAAACATTAGCTATTTTTGTAAAACCGCCATCGCTAAAAGAAATGGAAAAAAGACTTAGAAATAGGCAAACCGATACCGAAGATAAAATATCAGAACGTTTAGCAAAAGCAGAGAAAGAAATGAATTATGCAAAGCAATTTGATGTGATTTTAATTAATGATAATTTAGAAGTGGCAAAAAATGAGGCATATCAATTGGTTCAAAATTTTATAAAATAAAATGAAAAAAGTAGGTTTATTTTTTGGTTCATTTAATCCAATACATATCGGGCACTTGATAATTGCTAACCATATAGTAGAATTTACTAATCTTGACGAAGTTTGGTTTGTTATAACACCTCATAGTCCTTTTAAGAAAAAAAGTACATTATTGGCAGATCATCATCGGTATCAAATGGTAGAATTGGCAATTGAAAACTATCCAAAATTAAAAGCTTCTAAAATAGAGTTTGGATTACCACAACCAAATTACACCATTAACACCTTGATTCACTTGCTTGAAAAACACCCAAACATTTCATTTAATTTAATAATGGGTGAGGATAATTTACAATCATTTCATAAGTGGAAAAACTATGATATTATTTTAGAGAACCATGAAATTTATGCATACCCTAGAGTTTTTAAAAATAAAAACAAACCGAAGTTTGATAATCATAAAAAAATTCATATTATTGATGCTCCAATAATTGAGTTGTCTTCTACTTTTATTAGAGGCAGTATTAAGAAGAGTAAAAATATTAAACCCTTGGTAAATAGCAATGTGTGGAAATATATTGATGAGATGAATTTTTATAAAAAAACAACAGTTTAATTTTTTTTTTAAAAAGTTTGGCATTACTTTTGCAATTTGTAAATCAAAATAGATTAACTAACAAAATAAAAAGGAATTAAAATGAAAAAAAATACAATATTATTAGTGTTATTTTTAAGTGTGATTTCTATATTTTCACAAGAAGAAAATATAGAATGGAAAATTAAAAATATTTCAATAAATGATGGAAGTAGTAATTATGGGTCAATATTTTTTGGAAAAAAATTAGTATTCACATCTTCTGAAGGAGATAGATCTCATATTTATAGTGGTGTTGTGAAGGGTGATGATGTGGTTGCAAAAAAAGAATTTTTTAAAGCAGAGACTAATGAAAGCAACCCTACTTTTACAAATAATTTAAAAACCATGTATTATACTAGGAGCTTATATGGTGAAGAAAATACAACAAAATATGATAAAGATAAAAGAGCTGTTTTGGCTGTTTTTAAAGCTACACGTGCCTCAGACGGTTCTTGGCAAAATATTACCTCATTACCTTTTAATTCAGAAAAATATGATGTTGGTCACCCCGCATTAAATAATGATAATACTAAATTATATTTTAGTTCAAATATGCCAGGTACATTAGGTAAAACAGATATCTTTGTTGTTGATGTTTTAGGAAATGGCAAGTATTCTAAACCTAAAAATTTAGGAGCTGATGTTAATAGTAAAGGAAATGATTTATACCCTTATGTTTCAAAAGACAACAAACTTTATTACGCTTCAAACGGCATGGGTGGTTTTGGTGGACTAGATATTTATATGATTGATTTGAATGATGAAAACTCTAAAGCAAAATTATTACCTAAACCGATAAATAGTAAATATGATGATTTTTCGTATATTTACAATCAAAATGAGAAGAGAGGTTATTTTTCATCTAACAGATCAGGAGGAAAAGGAAGTGATGATATTTATTTATTTTTTGAAAAAGAAAAAGAAGAAGAGATTGTAGAGCCAAAATCTACAGAATGTAGCCAGAAACTTATTGGTGTTGTGTTTTTGAACGCAACTCAAAAAAGAATAGGCAATGCTTTAATTAAATTGAAAGATGATAATGAAAAAGTTGTAAAAACCTTCCAAACTAAAGATGACGCGAAGTTTAATTTTGCTTTAAAATGTGGTGAGAAATATAAAATTGAAGTCAGTAAAGATGGATATAAAACCTCAGAGCGTTTAATAATCACCAATAAATCAGATAAAGTTATTTTTAAGAAAAATCTATTTGTAACTCAAAAAGCTAAAAAAGGAGAAAAGAAAGAATTTTTATTTGTAGGTACTGTAGATTTTGAATACAATGAGTCCAAATTACAAAAACGATTTATGTATGAATTAGATAAAGCGATTAGGTTGATGAAACAAAATGACAAATTAGTAATTCACTTTGAGTCGCATACAGATAGTAGAGCGCCAACTGATTTTAATATGGATCTTTCTGAACAGAGAATAGAAGTGTTAAAAGAGTATATCGGTTTTAATGAAATATATAGAAAACGCTATTCTGGAGAAGCATTTGGAGAAACAAAACCAATAAATAGATGTGTAAAAGGAGTAACGTGTTCTGAAGAAGAATACCTAGCCAATAGAAGAACTACTTTTGTATTAAAAGAGAAAAAATAAAAA
>CAYOFS010000011.1:8978-25718 GCA_964403095.1 uncultured Flavobacteriaceae bacterium
AGAATACCTAGCCAATAGAAGAACTACTTTTGTATTAAAAGAGAAAAAATAAAAATAAAAATAAAAAAAGAAAAAGAAATGAAATCCCTTAAAATAATAATACTTACCCTTATTAGCTTGTTTTTTTTACAAGTCAATGCTCAAGAAAAAAATAAAGATTCTATAGATTATAGGTTTCGTATAAGTAATCTTGAAATAAATAATAAATACCAAAATTTTGGCACAACTTTTTTTGGTGATAACCAAGTAATATACTCTTCTCAAGCAGAGGAAGGCGGTTATTTAGATCTATATATAGGTGATTTTTCAGATAGTGGAGAGTTGTCAAATACTAAAAAAATAGAAGGCTTAAGTGCGAAAAAAACGTTCAATTCAAATGCCGTTTTTACGAAAGATAAAAAACACGTTTATTTTACACAAAGTGTTTATGGTGTAACAAATACCGTACATAATCATAAAGACAGAAAGGCAACAGTCGCTATATTTAGAGCAGATGTTGTAAGTGGTAGATGGAAAAATATTCAGCCAATGCCTTTTAATAATAAATATTATGATGTTGGACATCCTACTTTAAGTAAAGATAATACAAAATTATTTTTCACCTCGAATATGCCTGGTGGATTTGGAAATGCAGATATTTATTTTGTAGATGTTTTAGGTAATGGAAACTATAGTAAACCTGAAAATATGGGTAAAAAAGTTAATTCTGAATTTAAAGAAGTTTTTCCTCATATACAGGGTGATATTTTATACTTCTCTTCAAACAGGAAAGATGAAGGATTGGGTGGTTTAGATATTTATGCTGTAAAAATATTAGAGAAAGGTAAAACATCGGAAAGATTACATTTAGATCCTCCAGTAAACAGTATAGCCGATGATTTTTCTTATATATTCAATGATCAAAAGAAAAGAGGGTATTTTTCGTCTAATAGACGGACAGGAAAAGGAGAGGATGATATTTATTCTTTTACAGAAACAAGACCTTTAGAGTTTGAATGTTATCAAACTATATCTGGAGAAGTGGTTGATAAAATTACAAAAGAACCTTTACCATTTTCTGAAGTAACCTTGTTTGATATATTTGATAAAGAAGTTGGTAAAATAAAAACAGGGAAAGATGGTAAATTTCTTTTTGAAAATACTGTGTGTAGCGCAAATTACAGAATTAAAGCAGTAAAAAAACATTTAGGAACTAAAGAAATTAATGTAGTAACTAAAGCACAACATAATTTTAAAAATCATTATATAATTGAGTTGTCAGATGATTTTATTGTTATGAAAAGAGGGAAAAGAATGTTAGATATTTTTAATATTTATTTTGATTATGATAGTTCTAAAATTACAGAGACAGCAGCTACTCAGCTTAATAAAATTGTAGCTACAATGCGTAAGTATCCAAATATGATTATAGAATTAGGAGCTCATACCGATTCTAGAGGTAGTGATGCATATAATTTAAAATTGTCTGACGAAAGAGCTCAATCTACAGTAGATTATATTATAAATAAAGGGGCTGTTTCTAGTGATAGAATAAAAGGTCAAGGATATGGTGAAACTAGATTAATTAATCATTGTGATAATGCAAATAAAAGTAAATGTACTAAAAAAGAACATGAAGTAAATAGAAGGTCTGAATTTGTAATTACAAAAATGTAAAAACAACTTTTAAAAAATTATAAAACCAATTATATAAATAATATGTAATTGGTTTTTTACGTTGTATATTTGTATTCAATCTTAATTTAATTTAAAAAGAAGTTGGCAAAAAAGAAAAAGGAAAAAAGCAAATTACGTAGTAAACTAATTCATAATTATAGGTTAGTTGTAATGAACCATGATACCTTTGAAGAAAATTTTTCACTTAAGCTTAATCGTTTAAATGTTTTTGTTATTGGTGGGCTTTTTGCGCTATTTTTAATTATTTCAACAATTGTATTGATTGCATATACACCTCTAAAAGAGTATATACCTGGTTATTCTTCAACTAAATTTAAAAAAACAGCTAGTAAATTAGTATATAAAGTTGATTCTTTAGAGCAAAAATTAAATATAAACGAGAAATATATAAAAAGTATTCAAGCAATTTTCAGTGATAACATAAAAACAGAAGACTTAAATGTAGAGTCGATAAATCACCTAAAACAGGAAGATTTGAATTTAGATGCTTCACATAAAGATTCGGTTTTTAGACATGATATTGAGCAGAAAGACAGGTTTAATATTTTTGAAAAAGCTGTTAAAAAGAATGAAGTTGTGTTTTTTGCTCCAGTAAAAGGAGATATAACAAGTGGTTTTAACTCTAAAAATAAACATTTCGCTATTGATATTGCTGTAGCTGAAAACACACCTATTAAATCCGTTGCCGATGGCGCTGTGATTTTTTCTGGCTTTACGGCAAATACGGGATATACACTTATAATTGCACACAATCAAGGTTTTTTATCTGTTTATAAGCATAATAAAAACCTCTTTAAAGAACAAGGTGATTTAGTTAAATCAGGAGAAGTAGTTGCTTCTTCAGGTTCTACTGGGCATATTACAACAGGACCACATCTTCACTTTGAATTGTGGAGTGATGGTTATCCAGTAAACCCATTAGGTTATATGCAGTTTTCTATTTAACAAAAAAATCAAGAGAAATTGAAGTGATATTTTTTAAATAATAAATAGATACACGATGTATCTGTAACTTAAAATCTAACAATAAACAATAAGTGTAATCCGTAGCTAAAAATAGTATGATGAAATCCTTTTTCGCAAAAATATACGCAGCTAAAATTGCTAAAAAAATTCAAAAATGGAGTTCAAAACCTATTGAAACTCAAAACAAAGTATTTGTATATTTAATCAATCAAGCAAAAAATACTGTTTTTGGTCAAGATCATAATTTTAGCGAAATTAATTCCTATAATGATTATAAAAAACAAGTTCCTATTCGTGATTACGAAGAATTAAAACCATACGTAGAGCAAATTTTAGACGGTAAAGACGATGTGTTATGGAAAGGAAAACCTATCTATTTTGCAAAAACATCAGGTACAACTTCAGGAGCAAAATATATTCCTATTACAAAAGAGTCAATGCCGTATCATATTACTGCTGCAAAACAAGCTTTGTTAAATTATATTCATAAAACAGGTGATGCAAGTTTTGTAAATGGTAAAATGATTTTCTTACAAGGATCACCAATAATTGACACATATAAAAATATTAAAACAGGAAGATTAAGCGGAATTGTAGCACATTTTGTACCATCATACCTTCAAAAAAATAGAATGCCAAGTTGGGAAACTAATTGTATAGACGATTGGGAAACAAAGGTAAATGCAATTACTCAAGAAACCATTGATGAAGACATGACTCTTATTAGTGGAATTCCGTCTTGGGTACAAATGTATTTTGAAAAACTGATTGAAAAATCAGATAAAAAAGTAGGCGAACTTTTCCCTAATTTCAACTTATTTGTTTATGGTGGTGTGAATTATGAACCATACCGACAAAAAATGGAAAACCTCATTGGAAGAAAAGTAAACTCTGTTGAATTGTTTCCTGCAAGCGAAGGTTTTTTTGCTTTTCAAGATATTCCAAATGAAAAAGGAATGTTACTCTTATTAGATGGTGGAATTTTTTATGAATTTATTTCAGTTGATGAATTTCATAATGAAAACCCTAAAAGGATCACGCTAAAAGACGTTAAATTAGGAATTAATTATGTGCTTATCATTTCTACTAATGCAGGTTTATGGGCTTATAATATTGGTGACACAGTACAATTTACCTCACTAAAACCTTATAGAATAATTGTTTCTGGTAGAATTAAACATTTTATTTCGGCGTTTGGTGAACATGTTATTGCGAGTGAAGTAGAAACGGCTTTACACGAAGCTATTACAGAAACAACGATAAGAATAAATGAATTTACGGTTGCGCCTCAAATAAATCCAAAAAATGGGTTGCCTTATCATGAATGGTTTATTGAGTTTGAAAATGAACCAGATAATATACAAGCTTTCGCTGAAAAAATTGATGCTTCATTGGTTAATCAAAATGCTTATTATAAAGATTTAATTGACGGAAAAGTTTTAAGAACCTTAGTAATAACAAAAGTAAAAAATAACGGATTTAAAGATTATATGAAATCTATTGGTAAACTTGGAGGACAAAATAAAATCCCTCGCTTATCCGATAACCGTAAAATTGCTGATAAATTAGCGATTAAAATTTAAACTAGTACCAATTCAAACACTATTTTTTTGTAAAAATCATCACGTTTAATTCTTTTATACGTTGCTCTACAAAAGCGACAGTTTGAGGGTTTTTAAATTTAAACTTACTTAAATAATTTTCGTAATGTTTTAAGGCAATAGTTTTGTCTTTGTAATAACTATCGCAAGTCAATGCTAGTTGATATTGTGCTTTGCTATTTAGTTTTTTTTCTTCTAAAGCTAATTTAAAATTTTTAATGGCTTTAGAAAGTTGTTTATTTTCTTGAAAAATCAACCCTAACTGAAAATAAAATTCCGTTAGTTGAGGTTGTTCTATTAGTATGGCAAATTCCATATATTGTTGTGCTAATTCAAAGTTTTTTTCTGCTTTATAAGTCAAAGCAAGATAAAAATAGGCTTGTGTAGTTGCTTTTTTACTTTCGATTAAATCATATAGATAATCTTTAGACTTTTCATAATCTTGAATATAATAGTAAGCCATTGCTATTTTTTGTTGGTTTTTGGCGCTTAAATAATCTAAATTATTTAGGTGTGATATTGTTTTGTGATACTTTTCATCACTAAAAGTATATTTAGCTGCAAGCTCATTTAAAGCCTTGTTTTTAGGGTAATATTTTAGACCTCTTTCTAGATAATAATACGATGTGTCATTATTTACGGGTTTGAATTTTTCTTTTAAAACTTTTCTGTATTTTTTATATTTATCTATTTTTCGATATTGTTTTGTTAAATTATACAAGCTTTTAAAATGAGTACTATCTTTTTTTATAGCGTTTAAAAAATGAATTTTTGCAGAATCTTTTTGCTTCAAATTAAGATAGGTACTTCCTAAATAATAGTAATAATTAGGGTTGGTATTATCAGTTAAAATAATATTTTTAAAAAGAGTTTTCGCTTTTTTAAATTTCAATTTAGACTTATATAGCTTTGCTAAATGATATTTTAACAAAGTGTTTTTTGGGTTACTTAATAACACTTCTTCAAAAAGCGAAATAGCTTTAAGAGTTTGATTTATTCTTTGGTAGCATTTTCCTAAATTTTCTTTTGTTTTTAGATTTTTTTTAAAGTCTAAGGCTTTTGTGTAATATGTAATCGCTTTTTGGTAATTGCCTATTTGTTGGTAAATAATTCCTTTTTTATTTACTGTTTCAAAGCTATTTTTTGTGGTATTTAAAACCAATAAAGCAGCTTGATAATTACCTAATTGCAATAAGCTGTCTGCTTTTTTAATTTGTGCGGTAATGCATATTGAAACTAACAGAAAAAGCACAGTCATTTTTTTCATTGTAATGCAATATTTTTTTAAAATAAACCCTTAAAGAGTTTAAAGCTCTTCAAGGGTTTGATTAAAATTAATTTTCTATTTTTAAAACAATTGGTAAATTATAACGTACATTAACTGCTTTTCCATTTTGTTCACCTGCTTTCATTTTAGGAATTAATTTAATAATTCTAATAGCCTCTTCTTGTAATTTGGGATGTGGAGCTCTTGCTTTAACATTGGCAATATTACCATTTTTATCAATGTTAAATTGTATTGAAATACGTTTTTTTCCAGGTGTTAAATCTAAGTTTTGCGCAAGATCTACATTGAAACTCCTACTTACATGTTTCGTTATTTTATCTGACATACATTTTCTTTTGTCAGGTGCATTTTCGCAACCTTGGTAAATAGGTGCTTTATCTATAGTTGAAAAAGAGATGCTTTCTAACTCTTCAATTTCTTCTTTATTTGTTGTTAAAACTATTGACATTCTTGTTTTTACAAGCTTTCCATTTACTGAACCTGCAATCATTTCAGGTAATGAACTAATTATTTTTTTAGCAGTATCCATGTATTCTTTTGGAATATTTGAGTAATCAACATCGCTAATATCACCATTTTTATTAAGTATAAAATTAATTTCATAATAGTTGTTTGCGTTATGATTAATAGTATTTTCAAGAGATAATTCAGATAATTTTAATACTAATTCCATTGTTTTCTTATCTTCATCTGTTTCTTGTGAGTTTTTTAAAATAGGTTTTTTGTCTAATTCTGTATAATTGACTACCGTATTATCAACTGTTTCTTCAGAACTACACGAGCTATATATTAGCATAGATAGTAATAAAGGAATTACCAATAAATACTTCAATTTTAAAATTTCTTTTGATTTGTTTTTTGTTGCCATAATAATTCGTTTTTTAATTAATGATTTTTTATAAAATTGGTTAATAAAAGTAAATTTTTCTACTTGAAAAGTCTGCTGTAATAGGTTTTCGAAAAAGGATTGTTTGTTTTCTTGTTTTATGGTTTTGTCATCGGCAATATATTCGTGTAAAGCTGCTATTCTGTTTTGAAATAAATAAGAAAACGGATTAAACCAAAATGCTATTTTTTGTAATTCAAAATAAATTAAATCAATACTGTGTTTTTGTTTGATGTGTGTTAATTCGTGTTTTATAATATGTTCATGTTCATTTTCATACAGCGTTTTACCTAAAAATAAGTATTTGAAAAAAGAAAAAGCGGTTTGTTGCTTTTGTAATATAATCAGATTGTAACCTTTCTTTTTTATATTAGTATTTTTATAAATCTTAATAAATATTAAGTTTATTTTATATAAAAACAGGAGTGAAGTAATTACAACCCCTAAAAAGTAAAAGTTTTCTAGGGTGAATAAGTTGCTGTTTTCTTTGGCTAGGTTTACTTCATTTAAAAATACTATTTCAGGGTTTATTAAAACTTCGGGTAAACTAATAAATTTTTCTTGTATGTAATTGTTTGCACTTTCAATTTTTATAAACGGAATTATATATACCAAAATAGAAGTTGTAATTAGATAAATTCTATTCCATTGAAAAAAAGTTTCTTTTTTTAAGAATAAATCATAAACAGCTAAAAAGAGTGTTTGAAATAAAAGTACCTGTATAATATAATGTAACATAGTTTTGTGGTTTTTAGTCTTTGGTCTTTGGTCTTTGGTTTTTGGAAATTTCTTTCAAAATAGTTTCAATATCATTTAAGTCTATATCATTTTTCTTTACAAAAAAGGAAATCATACTTTTAAAGGAGCCATCAAAATATCCATTTACTAATTTGTGTAAACTTTGATTGCTATAAGATTCTTTGTTTATTAAAGGGTAATACTTGTATCCTTTTCCATGTTGCTCGTGAGAAACAAACTCTTTTTTTTCAAGTATTCTCACAATGGTTGAAACTGTATTGTATGCGGGTTTTGGTTCTGGTAAGACTTCAATAATATCTTTTACATTACAGAGTTGTAAACGCCATAAAACTTGCATGATTTGCTCTTCGGCTTTGGTTAATTGTTTATTCATTTTTCAACTAGATTTTTAGTTTGATATTGCAAACATAAACTAAATATTTAGTTTAAACTAATTTTTTAGTTAAAAGTTTTTATTTTTACGGTAAGTCATGCTTAATTAGTTTCAGCATTTGTAAAACATAGATAGATTCTGAAATAAATTTAGAATGACGTTTAAATATAATAAGATAACACTATACCTGTTTCAGCAGTTCTAAAAAGAATAAAACTTCCTAAACCAAACCTTTTGCCATTCTCTTTTTAAGATGATAAAGGTAATTTGTTGTTCGGTATTTTCTGCCATTTGGTTGATGATTGTTTTTATCTTATTTTCATCAATATCAATTCTGTAAAGTAGGTTTAAAAATACATCAAAATGTTTTTCTAATAAAGTACTAATGACTTCTTGTAAAAAATCAAATAAATCTTGCGGATTTTTAGTGTCGGAAAAATTAATATCCGCACCAATAATTTCAAAATCCTTATTTAACTGATTCACTAAATCTTGATATAAAGATGTAGCTTCAATATGGTTTAGCAATTCTTGATTATTTAATATTTTTGGTAAATTCATTTGGCTTGAATTTCGTATTTTAATGGATGTTTTTTAATCAAAAGGCACATGAATAGCTATGTAAAATAAAATATTAAACTGTTCGTTGCAATAAATCATTTCCTAATTGTGTAAAAAAAGTTTTTCCTTCATCACTCATAGAGGTTTTTTCTAAGCTTTTATAGGCTAATTTTGTATAAGTATCAATTTCTTGTTTTACCATTTTAGGAATATCATATTTCATGTACATTAAAGTAATATCGGCTACTTTGTCATCCAATTTTTTGGTTGTTTCAAACCAATCTAGCAATATTTTTTTATCTTCATTGTTTACTGATTCAAGTAATTTTAAGTATAAAAATGTTTTTTTATTTTCTAATATATCACCTCCAATTAGTTTTCCAAAAGAAATAGCATCGCCAAAAGTATCTAAATAATCATCTTGTAACTGAAAAGCAATTCCTAAATTAAGTCCGTAATTGTATATTTCATCAGTATCTTGTTTAGAAGCACTCGCAATAATTGCACCCATTTTTAAGCTGCAAGCAACTAAAACTGCAGTTTTATATGTAATCATTTTAATATACTCGGTAATAGTTACATTGGTTCGAGTTTCAAAATCCACATCATATTGTTGTCCTTCACAAACCTCTAAGGCAGTTTGGTTGAATAAAATCATCAAGTCTTTAAATTTTACAGGCTCGTAATGTTCCATTAGTTGGTTAGTCATCAACATCATAGCGTCACCAGAAAGAATACCTCTATTCAAATCCCATTTTTTATGAACCGTAGTTTTACCACGTCTAATAGGTGCTTCGTCCATAATATCATCGTGAACCAAAGTGAAATTGTGAAAAACCTCCAAAGCCAAAGCCGCAGGAAGAGCATCTTTATAAAAGCCATTAAAATAATGATTACTCACTAAAGTTAATATTGGTCTTAAGCGTTTGCCACCAATTTGAAGTATGTAATGTATGGGTTCGTAAAGGTTTTTAGGTTCTTTTATCTGAATGGTTTTATTCAGGTAATCTAAAAATACGGTTTTGTAATCTTCTAAGTCCAAAGTGAATTATTTTAGGCAAATATACACTAAAATTGAATTTAAAAATAAAAATAAAAAGCACTTAAGAAACTTTGGAAACTTTTATTGTTTTTAAAGTTTCTTTGTTGTATGTTTGCACCATAATTATGAGAGAAAAAATACTAAATACATCTAATGAGTTATTCTTAACACTCGGTTTTAAAAGTGTTACTATGGATGATATTGCCAGTAAAATGGGGATTTCTAAGAAAACAATTTACACCTATTTCACAACAAAAAATGATTTAGTTCATGATTGTGTAATGGATACATTCAATCAAATTAGTGAAGGCATTGATCTTATTTGCGAAATAGGAAATGACCCAATAGTTCAGTTATTTGCGATAAAAAACTTTGTTTTAAATCATTTAAAAAGCGAAAAATCTTCGCCGTTATTTCAACTTAAAAAATATTATCCAGCGTTTTTTTATGAATTACAACGCAAGCAATTTGAGGTAATGGAAGAATGTGTTCATGAAAATTTAAGAAAAGGTATTGCGATAAATTTATTCCGTAAAAAATTAGATGTTGATTTTATTACCCGTATTTATTTTAGTGGTATCACCATGATAAAAGACATAGAGTTATTCCCAAAAGGAATAAATAATATGAAAGAATTACAATCGGATTATTTAGAATATCACATTAGAGCCATTGCAACAGAAAAAGGATTAATAATATTAGACAATATTTTAAAAAAGGAACATGAATAGACTATTAATAGGTTTAAGTTTTTTGATTTTTACATCAAGTTTTGCGCAAGAACAGTTTACACTTAAACAGGCTGTTGATTATGCTGTGAGTAATACTTATGCAGTAAAAAACGCCAATTTAGCCATAGATGCTGCCAAACATAGAAAATGGGAAACTACCACAATGGGTTTACCTCAAATTAGCGGGCAAGTAGCTTATCAAAATTTTTTAGAGCAGCAAGTATCATTAATTCCAGCACAACTATTTGGTGGTCCGCCAGGGCAATTTGCCGAAATCATTTTTGGAACAAAACAAAACCTTAATGCAAGCGCAACACTTAGTCAGTTATTATTTGATGGTTCTTATTTAGTCGGGTTACAATCGGCTAAAGTATATTTAAAAATATCTGAATTGGCTAAAGTAAAAACAGAACAAACCATTAAGGAAGCAACTATACAGGCTTATGGAAATGTGCTTTTAGCAAGGGAAAGTATTACAATTATTGAAAACAACCTCAAATTAATTGATAAAACCATTCATGATACACAAGAAATATATAAAAATGGTTATGCCGAACAGCAAGATGTAGAGCAATTACAAATCACAAGATCTACTTTAAATAATCAGTTAAATAGATCAAAACAATTATTGGGTCTTGCTAAAAATATGCTCAAAATTACTATGGGAATTGAAATACAGAAACCCATTAAACTTACTAATAATTTAGAAGAGTTAGTTTTATCGGAAATTGATTTAACATTAAATGATGCCAATTTCAATGCAGAAAATCATATTGATTATAAAATATCACAAAATAGTGTAAAAGCAAAAGAGTTATTTGTAAAGTTAGAAAAAAGTAAATATCTACCTCAATTAACAGCATTTTTAAATTACGGAACAACAGCAAATAGTGACAGGTTTACTTTTACCAATTCCGACCAAAGATGGTTTGATAGTTCACTTTTTGGTGTTAGTTTAAACGTACCAATATTTAGTAGCTTTAAACGTAATTCAAGAGTACAACAAGCAAAAATTGCGTTAACTCAAGAAAAAACAAACCTTACTCAGGCAAAGCAACAATTATTGTTACAAGTAGAAAATGCAAAAGTAAACTATCAATTTGCCATTGCTAATTACAATACAAGTAAACAAAATCTTGCTTTAGCAAAACGAATTGAAAAGAAAGAACAAATTAAATTTTTTGAAGGAGTTGGTTCAAGTTTCAATTTAACCCAATCTCAAAATCAGTTATACACTACACAACAGCAATATTTAAGTGCTATTGTGCAAATTATTAATACAAAATCAAGTTTAGAACTTGCATTAAATAAGTAATATAAAATGAAAAAAATAATTATAATTTTAGCAATATTAGTATCAGTGCAATCATTTTCTCAAGAAATAATAGGGAAATGGAAAACAATTGACGATAAAACAAAGAAAGTGATATCTGTTATTGAAATATATAAAGAACACGATGTTTATTATGGAAAAATAATAGAAATATTTAATAAAGATAATAAAGAAGTATGTAAAAATTGTACTGGTAAGTATTACAATAAAAAATTACAAGGTTTAGAGATTTTACGAGACTTAGTTAAAAAAGGTAAAATTTATGATGACGGTAATATAATAGATCCTCAAAACGGAAAAACATATAGTTGTTATTTGGAATTAAAATCGGATAATAAACTAAAAATACGAGGTTATATTGGCTTTTCTTTAATTGGAAGAACACAATATTGGTATCGTATGACAGATGAAAATCAGTAATAATAAAGAGTGAGAAATAATGATGTCCATGTTTCAAATTAAAAATAAAACAAACAGATGAAAAAAATAGCAATTATATTAATAGCTTTAATCTTAGTTAGTTCTTGTAAAAAAGAAGAAAAAGCACCTTTACCAAACTCTATTAAAGGCATTAAGTTGGAAAAAATAAAGCAAGAAAAAATAAAGGATAGTATTTCTAAAATTATTATTGGCTTAGATGAAAAATTAGCCAAATTAGATACTGTTAAAAAGCTAACGCTAGTAAGTACTTTGGAAATAAAGCCTAGTCATTTTAAACATTTCATTAGCGTACAAGGTAATACTAAAACAGATAAGAATATCATGTTAAGACCAATAGCAAGTGGTTTAATAACAGGTGTATTTGTAAAAGAAGGGCAACGTGTTTATGCAGGACAAAAAATGTTTCAAATAGATAATTCTGTTTTGGTTAATTCAGTTAATGAAGTTAAAAATCAATTATCCTTAGCACAAACATCTTATGAGCGTCAGCAACGACTTTGGAATCAGAAAATAGGTTCCGAAATGCAATATTTACAAGCTAAAAATCAAAAAGAAGCTTTAGAAAATAAGATAAAAACGCTTAGCTCACAATTAAGAAATTATAGAATAACAGCTCCTTTTAACGGAATTTTAGATGATTTAATTGCTACAAAAGGTGATTTAGCATCGCCACAAACACCATTAGCACGTTTAGTAAATTTAAATAAGATGTATATCGAAAGTGATGTTGCCGAAAACCATTTAACAGCTATAAAAAAAGGAAGTAAAGTAATTGTTGATGTAGCGGCAATAGGTAAAATTATACATACAAAAATAGCACAAGTAGGTAATACAATAAGTCCAGATAATAGAACTTTTAAAGTACGTATTAACGTTCCTAATAGAAAAGGGGAAATCAAACCAAATTTACTAGCTAATATTAAAATAAAAAATATTGATATTGAAAATGCCATTGTAATCCCATCAAAATTAGTGCAAATTGATCAAAATGGAAATAATTTCGTTTTTGTAATAACCGAAAAAGAAAATAAAAAAGTAGTTGCTAAAAAGCAAATTGTAGTTCAAAGTAGCTTTGAAAACAACTCATTAATATCTGAAGGCTTAACAAAAGAAGACCTATTAATAAATGAAGGTTCAAGAAGCATCAGTTCTGGGCAAGAAGTGGAAGTTTTTATAGAAAAGAGTAAGAAACAAGAGTAAAGAAATTAATTTTCCGTCTTCGGTCAATATTCATAATACAATGATACATAAAGAAAACGCCTTGTCAAATTGGGCAATAAATAATAAAGCAACGGTATTAGTAATTACTGCAATAATTTTCTTTGCAGGAATTAAATCGTATAATTCAATGCCAAATGAGGCTTTTCCAGAAGTGGTTATGCCCGAAATATTTGTTACCACAGTTTACCCAGGAAATTCTGCATTAGATATGGAAAAATTGGTTACAAGACCATTGGAAAAAGAAATTAATCAAATTTCAGGTATTGATAAAATTACCTCTACGTCAAAACAAGGTTTTTCTTCAATTCATGTTAAATTTACAACCGATGTAACGCCAAGCGAAGCACTTAGAAAAGTAAAAGATAAAGTAGATGTATCTAAAGCAGATAAAGATTTCCCAAAAGATTTACCAGCCGATCCAAATGTTACTGAGTTAAATTTATCCGAAAAAATGCCCATAATGAACATTAATATCTCTGGAGAGTTTTCCATGGATCAATTAAAAAAATATGGCGAATATTTAGAAGATAAAATAGAAGATTTGTCCGAAATTAACGGTGTAGATATTAGAGGTGTTCAAGATAAAGAAGTTGAAATAGCCATTGATATGCAAAAAATGGAAGCTCTAAAATTAAACTTCCAGAATATTGCCGATGCCGTTAATTTTGAGAATATGACACTTTCGAGTGGAGATATTAAACAAGATGGTGTTGTACGTAATGTGCGTGTTGTTGGTGAATTTGAAAACCCGAAAAAAATTGAAGATGTAATTGTCAAGCATGAAAATCGAAAAGTAGTTTATTTACGTGATATTGCAATTGTTAAATTCAAAGAACAAGAAAAAACTAGCTATGCAAGAGAATTTACTAGACCAGTAGTTATGTTAGATGTCAAAAAACGTGCTGGTGAAAATTTGATTGTAGCATCTGCTAAAATTGATAAAATTATTGCCAAAGCAAAGTTAAATGTATTTCCTGAAAATTTAATTGTTTCCAAAACAACCGATATGACCGATAAAACGGTTGCACAAGTAACCGATTTAGAAAATAATATAATCTTTGGTGTTATTTTAGTAGTTATTGTTTTAATGTTTTTCTTAGGTTTACGTAACGCTTTATTTGTAGGTGTTGCTATTCCATTATCAATGCTTTTATCGTTTATACTATTAAGTGCTTTAGGAATTACACTAAATATGATGGTACTTTTTGCCTTGGTATTAGCACTCGGAATGTTGGTAGATAATGGTATTGTTGTAGTAGAAAATGTATATAGATATATTGATGAAGGTTACTCTAATTATGACGCTGCAAGGTATGGAGTTGGTGAAGTTGCTTGGCCAATTATAGCATCAACTGCTACAACGTTAGCTGCTTTTATTCCATTAGGTTTTTGGCCGGGAATTATGGGGCAGTTTATGAAATATTTCCCAATTACCTTAATCATGGTATTGTCATCTTCTCTGTTTGTAGCAATGGTTATCAGCCCTGTATTAACCGAAATGTACATGAAAGTAAAAGAAGAAAAAGTAGCACTTAAAAAAGTATTGTATAGAAGTGCTATTGCAGGTGTTTTAGGTGTCATTTTATTACTTAACGGATTTAATTGGGAAGAAAAAGCACTTATTGTAATAGGAAACATATTTATTTTATTTGCTGTTTTTAATATTTTATATAAAACAGCTATTAATCCTGTAATAAACTGGTTTCAAAATACATTATTACCTAGTTTAGAAAGAATTTATGAACGTTTTCTAGGTTTCGCTTTAAGAGGTTGGAATGCTTATATTTTCTTTATTCTTACTTTCGTATTACTGTTTTTTTCTATGTTTTTAATGAAGGTGTTTCCGCCAAATATCTTGTTTTTTCCTGAAAGTGATCCAGAGCAAATCTATGTTTATTCAGAGTATCCAATAGGGACAGCCATTGAAAAAACAAACAATTTCACTTTAAAAATTGAACATAAAATATTAGATTATATAAAACAATATGAAGACAGTGAAACAGGTAAAAACTTCTTGGTAAAATCTGTTATTAGTCAAGTAGGAGAAGGAACAAGCGATCCTGCACAAAACGATTACGGAAACACACCTAATAAATCACGTATTACATTAGATTTTACAGGCTTTGTAAATAGAAGAGGTTATAAAACGGCTAAAGTTTTAACTGATTTGCGTGATTTACTACAAGGTTTTCCTGGTGTAAATATCACAGTCGATAAAATGAAAAATGGACCACCATCAGGACCGCCATTAAACATCGAAATTATGGGTGATAATTATAATGAACTTATTCAAGTTGCTACTAATATGAAATCCTTTTTAAAAGAAAAAAACATTAGTGGTATTGAAGATTTAAAATTAGATGTAGAGTTAGGGAAGCCGGAAATGATTGTGCATGTGGATAGACAAAAAGCAAAAAAATTAGGTGTTTCAACAGGTCAAATAGCCGATTTGTTAAGAACATCACTTTACGGAAAAGAAATTTCTACATTTAAAGATGGCGAAGATAATTACCCTATAAATATCCGTTTACAAGATAAATATAGATATAATAAAGAGGCGCTTTTGAACCAAAAAGTAACCTATAAAGACCAAAATACAGGGAAAATGAAACAAGTACCAATAGGTGCTATTACAACTACAAAAAATAAAACCACTTTTTCGGCTGTAAAGCGAAAAGATTTGAATAGAGTAATTAGTGTTTATACTAATGTTTTAGAAGGTTATAATGCTACGCAAGTAGTTGATAATGCTAAACAAGCTCTAAAAGAATACACACTTCCAAAAGGTTTTAGTTTTAAATTTACAGGTGAACAAGAAGAACAAGCCAAACAAATGGCGTTTTTAAGTAAAGCTTTATTAATTGCCGTATTGTTGATTTTCTTAATATTAGTGGCGCAATTTAACTCTGCTGTAACTCCAGTAATTATTTCATTATCGGTTGTATTGAGTTTAATAGGAGTGTTGTTAGGACTTATTATTTTTAAATTTGACTTTGTTATTTTAATGACTATGCTTGGTATTATTTCACTTGCGGGAATTGTAGTAAATAATGCTATTGTATTAATAGATTATGTTAATTTAATAATTGAAAGAAAAAAGGCAGCATTAAACATTAAAAAAGAGGAATATTTACCAAAAAAACTAATTTTTGAGAGTATTATTCAGGCAGGTAAAACACGTTTAAGACCAGTTCTTCTAACAGCTATTACAACTATTTTAGGTTTGATACCATTAGCTTATGGAATTAATATAAACTTTATAACTTGGTTTCAAAGTTATGATTCACACTTCTATATTGGTGGTGAAAACGTTATGTTTTGGGGTCCATTAGCAAAAACCGTTATTTACGGATTAACCTTTGCAACATTTTTAACTTTGGTAATTGTACCTGTAATGTATTACATTTTATTTAGAGTACAATTGCGATTTAACAAAAGTAAGATTGCTAAATTGTAACAGGTAATTTATTGATTTTTAAAGAATAAAGAATCTATTATAATAGATAATAGCTTCTTTTTTATTAAGTTTGTTATAACTGTTCATTTTAAATATTTTTTTATGAAAAACATTACACTACTTATATTTTTGTCTTACAATCTATTGAGCTATTCACAAGTTGGAATTGGAAGTAGTAGGAAAGATAAGAATGACTAGTGATATTAATGGTTCCGCTACTTGGCAAGATGGAACAAGTAATTTTTCAATGGTCTCAGCAAAGGTAGTAAATGGAGGAATAGCCTATCACACATTCGGATCTGGTAATTGGAAAGGAAAAACATTTTTCACCATTCAAAGAGTACGATAAGCCTAACTCAATATTTTCTTATTCTTATATGCTTTATTGATAGAAAGCTTCATTA
>CAYOFS010000012.1:0-25398 GCA_964403095.1 uncultured Flavobacteriaceae bacterium
TAATATTAATTTGTTTGCAATCACAGGCGATGTACTTAATGGTGGATATATTGTCCAACCAGAACTCGCCATACCTGAATGTACGAATATAGAAATAACCATAATAACACTTGATAAAAAGAACATCCAATAAGATACCATATTTAAAAAGCCCGAAGCCATATCTCTTGCACCAATTTGCAAGGGAATTAAAAAGTTACTAAATGTACCACTTAGTCCTGCTGTTAAAACAAAAAACACCATTATTGTTCCATGAATTGTAACAAGACCCATGTACATATCTGGTGTCATTTGTCCGCCTTCACCACCTTTTCCTAAAAAGGCTTCAATAATAGTAAAGTGCGATTCAGGATATGCTAACTGTAATCTAAAAAGCATAGACATAAAACCTCCAATAACTCCCATAATAATACCTGTAATTAAGTATTGCTTGGCTATCATTTTATGATCAGTACTAAAAATATATTTTGTTACAAAAGTTTGTTTATGATGTGACATATTTAGTTAAAGTTTAATATTTAAGATTTCAATTATAAAAAAAATTCTGTTATTTTTAGTTAGTGTTGTTTAATTAATTTTCGAAGCTAATGTTTTTTGCTTTGCCATCCATTTTTCATAATCTGCTTCTTCATCTACTACAATTTTCATTTGCATATTATAATGCGAAGCTCCACAAATCTTATTACATAGTAATAAATAATCAAATTCATAAGGTTCAAGTGCATCATCACCTTGTGCAACTAGCTTAACACTTTTAGCTTCTCTTATTTTATTAATTCCTGCTACTTTGTCAATTACCTCTTGATTTTTACGCATCTCTACAGTTGTTACTGATGGTGTGAAACCAAAAAAGGTTTTCATTCCAGGCACACAATTCATTTGCGCTCTAAAGTGTGGCATATAAGCAGAATGCAAAACATCTTGTGAACGAAATTGAAAAACAACTTTTCTCCCTTTTGGAATATGAAATTCCCCTAAAACAGCGATATCGTCTTTAGCGTTTTTATCTGTCATATCAACTCCCATTGTATTAATACCTTTAATGTTTCTAACATTAGACTCTCCTAAAACATTATCTTCTCCTGCATATCTTGCTTCCCATTGAAACTGTTTTGCGTAAAGCTCTATATAAAGTGCATCTTTCTCATTTGAAACATCCATAACATTATTCCATGTATAGATACCATAAAGCATTAAAGCTGTTAAAACAATTGCAGGAACTGATGTCCAAATCATTTCTAATTTATGACTATCCGCAAAAAAAACTGCCTGTCTATCAATGTTACCTCTATACTTAAATGAAAAGAAAAATATTAATACTTGGGTAACAAATTGCACGACAAGGATCAAACCCATTGTCAATTTAAATAGCATATCAATTCCTTCACCTTCTATAGATGCCGATAATTTTGGAAGAAGTACATCTCCAAAAACAATCATACAGTATAGCAATAAACCATGTACAAAGGCTAACATAAACAACATCAGCCAACCATTAAAGTTGTTATCCTTTTTTGTGGCTATTTGATCATTTTTTGTTGTTCCGAATATTTTTGCAATTTGCCAAAAACCAATAGCTATGGCAGCAAAAACTGCGATAAAAAATAATGCTTTCATTTAGTTAATAATTTATTAGTTCGATTATAGTTAATATATTATTAATTCTGATTTCAAAATTAAGAAAATATTTTTATGTTTATGATATTTATCAGTTAATATTATTGATAAAAATCTTTGTTTTATTAATATAAATACTGTTTAAAAAAATTAATCAGCTCAATAGTTCTACAAGTTATAATAGTGAAAGTGTTCACTTTCTTTCATAAATGGATTTCCCTTTGCCAGTAATGGTACTTTTGATAAGGAATTGAATACTACAAAAATAAACAAGCCCGAAAAGAATAATAAATTACCTATTTCACTAAAACCAAAACTCCAATTATCTCCAACAGTTGCAGGAGATATTAACATAAAAATGTCAATATAATGCCCTACAATAATAAATATACCAGCAGTAACAATAATACTACTTACTTTTTTAAAGTCACTACTTATTAATAAGAAAAAGGGTAGTAAAAAATTTAAAACCAACATACTAATAAATAATGGTTGATAAGCTCCTAATAATCTAGGAATCCAATAAACTGTTTCTTCTGGTTGATGTGAATACCATTGTAACATGAATTGATCAAAGAAAAAATAAGACCAAAAAATACTAAATCCAAACATGAATTTACCTAAATCATGTATATGTGATTTGTTTACAAACGGCATAAAACCTTTACTTTTTAAATATACTGTAATTATTAAAATAACTGTTACAGCTGTTACCATCATACTTGCGAATACATAAAATGGATATAATTGACTAAACCAGTGCGGATCTAATGACATGGTCATATCGAATACGAAAAATAATTCTGTAACTATAAAAAATGCTAAAAATCCAACTGCAATGTTAAAGTTTTTTTTGTAAATTTTTAATTCACCTGCCACATCTAAAGCAATAGAGTTTTTACGTAAGAAAAATCTAAATATATTCCATCCTAAAATAAAGAAGAATGATCTGATTAAAAATCCTGAAGCATTTAACCAAGGTGCTTTTAATTGTAGTATTGGGTCATTCGCAACTGTTTCAGCATTCATCCAAACATATATATGATTAAAATGTGATGTTGACAAAATTAAAAATAGCAATAAAAAAAGTGATGCTGGTAATAAAAATGCGGTAATAGATTCCATTACTCTAAATATTACAATTGACCAACCTGCAGATGCTGCCCATTGAATAGAATAAAATACTAATGTTAGTAACGCAATCATAAAAAAGAAAAATGCTGTAATAAAAAATGCAGCCCAAGGTTTGTTTTGCATTTGATGTAGTACGTGTTCTAAATGTGCTTCATGTTTTTTATGAGAATCTGCCTCTGCATGAGAATCAGGAGCTACTGCATGTGTATCATGAGTGTCTGATTTAGCGTGTGAATTATGCGAATTATGAGAGTTTGCATTTAAAATTTCTTCCACTTGATGAATGTCTTTTGGGGCTGTAAAAAACCCATAAGCTATTCCTAAAGCGCCTATAACCATAAGTGCAATAGAAATTAATTTTAATTTACTTGAAAATGTATACATATTTTTAAGTCTAATCAGTTGATTATATTATTTTGTTAAATTTTTCTTTAAATTTTGTACATATTGTACAATTTGCCATCTTTCATCTGGCAATAATTGAGATGAATGTGAACCCATCATATTTCTACCGTGCATAATTACATGATAAATACTTCCTTGTGTAATATCTCTATCTTTGAAATTAGGTACTCCTAAAAATTTTTCTCTTTTAACTAAAGTTCCTTGACCGTCTCCTTTTTTACCATGACAAGAAGAACAGTAAATATTAAATAGTTTTTTTGCTTTATCGTTATCAAATTCACCTTTTTTTAGTGGTGACAATAGGCTTGTTTTTGCTGCTTGATAACCCTCTTCTGAATTTTCAAAATCGTAAGGAGCATGTCCTCTTGCAATTGTTCCTTCAACTGGTTTTTGAGAAGTTAATCCATTTGATGTATTTGGGTTTTTTGAATAACCTTCATAAGGTACTGCATTATACATATCCAAATCTGCCATATACTGAACAGCTCTTGTTCTTTTTTTTCCTTTCTCACAAGAAATAGCGTTTAGAACAATAAATAAACTCAATGTTATCTTAATTATATTCTTCATCTTAATTATTTTTTTCTACTACTTTTAATTCAACGGCTCCTGTTTCATTAAAAAATGAAGTTAAATCTTTCCCATCTTCAAGAGCAACTTCCATTACAAACATGTGTGATGTTGTTCTTGGGTCAGGATTATGTGCTGTTTGGAATGGCCAAATCTTACTACGCATATAAAAAGTCAATACCATTAAATGTGCTGCAAAAAACACAGTCATTTCAAACATAATAGGCACAAATGCTGGCATATTTTCTGCGTAAGAAAAGTTTGGTTTACCACCAAAATTTTGAGGCCAATCATCTATCATCATATAGTTCATCATCCAAACTGCAAATGAAAACCCTAAAACGCCATAAATAAATGCTGTGATTGCTAATCTACTATCTTTTAAGCCTAAGGCTTTATCAAGTCCATGTACGGGAAATGGTGTATATACTTCATCAATATGTAATCCGCTATCACGAACTTTTTTAACAGCTGCGACTAACACATCATCGTCATCATACATTACTTGAATTACTTTATTACTCATAATTTATATTTTTTAGTCGTTTGACTTTTACTTTCTATATTCTTTACCTTCTTGTTTTGCTATTGCTCTTTTAAATTGAGAGCCAGATGATTTAAGAATTGATTTTACTTCTGCTTGCGCTACTACTGGAAAAGTTCTTGCATATAATAAAAATAATACAAAGAAAAACCCAATTGTTCCTATAAAAATACCAATATCTACAAATGTTGGCGAAAATTGTGTCCAAGTAGAAGGTAAATGACCTCTACTCAAGTTAATTACAATAATATCAAAACGCTCAAACCACATACCAATATTAATAATAATGGACATAATAAACGATACTAAATAACTTCTCCTTGCTTTTTTCCACCATAATAGTTGTGGAAATACAGAGTTACATAGTATTAATGCCCAAAAAGCCCACCAATATGGTCCAGTAGCTGCCCCAATAGATAGGTAAACAAAATCTTCATACGAACTACCTGAATACCATCCTACCCAGAATTCAGATAAATAAGCAACTGCAACAATACCTCCTGTTACTAAAATTACTTTATTCATATTTTCAATATGATCTCTTGTAATATAAGCTTCTAAGTTAGATACTTTACGCATTGTAATTAACAATGTTTGTACCATTGCAAATCCAGAAAACACTGCTCCTGCAACAAAATAAGGAGGATATACGGTAGAGTGCCAACCAGGAATAACCGATGTAGCAAAATCAAATGATACAATAGTATGTACAGATAATACTAAAGGTGTAGCTAAACCTGCTAAGACTAATGAAACTTCTTCAAATCGTTGCCAATCTTTTGCTGTTCCACTCCATCCAAAACTTAATAAAGAATATATTTTCTTTTGAAATGGCTTAGTTGCTCTATCACGTATCATTGCGAAATCTGGCAACAAACCTGTCCACCAAAAAACTAATGAAACTGATAAGTATGTTGAGATAGCAAATACATCCCATAATAATGGTGAGTTAAAATTTGTCCATAATGACCCAAACTGATTAGGTATTGGTAAAACCCACGGTGCATTCCATGCTCTACCCATGTGAATAATAGGGAAAAGTCCTGCTTGTACAACTGCAAAAATAGTCATTGCTTCAGCGGAACGGTTAATACCCATTCTCCATTTTTGACGGAATAATAATAGTACTGCCGAAATAAGTGTTCCCGCATGACCAATACCAACCCACCAAACAAAGTTTGTAATATCCCAAGCCCAGTTGATTTTGTTATTTAAACCCCAAACTCCAATACCATTCCCAATAAGATATGCAATACTGCCTATTCCCCAAAGGAATGCTAGTAAAGATATGGTAAAAACCATCCACCACATTTTATTTGCTTTACCTTCGATTGGTGCTGCAATATCATTAGATATATCAAGGTAACTTTTATCTCCTAAGACTAAGGTTTCTCTAAGAGGCGATTCGTAATGAGACATATTAATTTTATTTTTATTTTAGACTTATTTTTTAATAAAAGTCTTTAATTATTATTTATTTTTTTACTTAGCTATTAACTAAGCTTGATCATTTCTAACTTTCAATTGGTACTTAACATTATTATCAGTTCCAATAAATTCTAATAACTTAAACAATCTATCATCATCTTGTAATTTACTAACTTCCTCTTTAGGGTTGTTAATATCTCCAAAACTAATTGATCCTGAGCTACAAGCAATAGAACATGCACAAGCATCGTTAAATTCTCCTGCTTCTACTTCTCTATTTTCTTTCTTTGCTCTTAAGATAACTTCTTGCGTAGTTTGAATACAGAAAGAACATTTCTCCATAACTCCTCTAGCTCTAACAACAACATCAGGATTTAAAACCATACGACCTAAATCATTATTCATATTGAAGTTAAATTCACTGTTATTTGCATATTTAAACCAGTTAAATCTACGCACTCTATAAGGACAGTTATTTGCACAATATCTAGTACCAACACAACGGTTATAAGCCATTTGATTTTGCCCTTGACGTCCGTGAGAAGTAGCCGCTACTGGACAAACATTTTCACAAGGCGCTTTGTTACAGTGCTGACACATTACTGGTTGAAATGAAACTTCTGGCTGATCTTCTGGATGTGTTTGTGCATTAAAATATTCACCACTTCCTTCAATACCTAATTCCAAGCCTTTTTCTTTGGTCATGTCTGAAGTATAGTATCTATCAATACGCAACCAATGCATATCTCTACCAACTCTAATTTCTTTTTTACCAACAACTGGCACGTTATTTTCTGCATGACATGCTATAACACAAGCAGCACAACCTGTACAAGTGGCTAAATCAATTATCATGTTAAAATGAGGACCTACTTTAGTATCAAATTCACTATATAAAGAAGCTTCTGCAATAGACACTTCTTGATGATCTAATGAAAATTTAGGTGTTGGATTCCAATCATCTTTTGGTTTATTGATAAAATCGGACAATGTTGTCTCGTTAGTGATTTCATCTCTCCCCATCATAGTATGTTGCAATTGTACACATGCGAACTTATATTCTCCAGCAACTTTTGAAATACTTACATTAGCACCAAATTTATTTGCTAAAGGAAAAGCATTAACACCTGTCATCATCTCTTCTTGCATTCCTTCTGTTCTTCCATAACCTAGTGCTAAGGCTACTGAACCTTTTGCTTGTCCTGGTTGAATATAAACTGGCACATTTTTAATAGTAGCTCCGTCAACAGTTATATCAACTAAATCTCCATTTAAAGCTCCATTATCAACAGTCCAATTTTTTAAATTTAAAGACTCTGCATCTGCACGAGAAACTAGTAAGTAATTATCCCATGATGTTCTGGTAATTGGGTCTGGTAATTCTTGCAACCATGGATTATTTGCTTGTTGTCCATCTCCTAAACCTGCTTTAGTATAAACTGACATTTCTAAAACATTCGATTTTGTTTTAGCTAAAGCTATTGCTACATTAGCTATATTTACATTTTTAAGTTCTTCAGTATCTATATCAGAAATAGATTCTTGATCAATATTTTTATCAAAAACTCCTACTTGTAATGCTTTATTCCAAGATGTACCTTCAAGAACTTCTGTACTCCAGTAATTCTTTAAATAATTATAATAGCTTGATGTATTTCCAGTCCAACTTAATAAAGCTTCTTGAAATTGACGTGTATCAAACAACTTATTAATAGTTGGTTGCATTAAACTATATTGACTTTTCACTATAGACACATCGCCCCAAGCTTCTAAATAATGAGGAGTTGCATTTACATACGTTACCTTTTTAGTGGTTTCGTTTGGAGCTGTAGCAAAAGCGACAGTAGTTCCAACCTGTTTCAGTCCTTCAACAAACTCTTTAGAGTTCGCCAAAGTATAAACAGGATTTGTTTGATTCATAATAATTGCGCCTACATTACCTGCTTTCATATCAGTAATTAATTGAGCCACTTTAGTATCATTACCCTTTCTTGTATTTTTAGTATTTTTAGTATCAACAACTGTACTACCTAAATGCTTATTGATTGCTAAAGCTAACAATTGAGCGTTTTTATCTTGCAAACCTGTTACAACTACGGCATTACCTTTTGCTAATTTTAAATTTTTAGCAGCTTTTTTTATTGCAGTATCTTGTGGCGTTGCCTTAGATGGTAAATTACCACCTGTAACTGCATTATATAAATTAATTAAAGCTATTTTTTGTTCTGATGGCTTTAAAGCATAACGTTTGTCTGCATTTGCTCCTGAAAGAGATAAATTAGACTCGAATTGATAGTGCTTAGACATTTTACCTTTTTTAGGCACTCTATGTGAAGCATATCCTTTTTCATGACCGCCGCCTTGCCAATCGCCTAAGAAATCTGCTCCTATAGAAACAATTACCTCTGCATTTTCAAATCGATAACTTGGTAACACTCTGTTTCCATACGTTAACTTAGAAGCATCTAAGGCTGCACTTTCTGAAAGCGCATCATAAATCACATGTTCTGTAGTTGGATATTTTGCTTTAAATTCCGCTAATAATTTATCGGTTGATGGACTTGCCATTGTTCCTGTTAAAAAAACAATTTTCTTACCGTCTAATGCTATTTTATTGAATTTTGCGATTAATTCATTATCTAAAGTTTTATAATCAACTTTTTTATTATCCGCAATAGCGTTTTTTAATCTATTAGAATCATATAATGATAAAACTGAAGCTAACACTCTTGAGTTAGTTTCATTATTAGTTTTAGCGTCTTTATTAGGGATAATAAAAATAGGTCTTCCATCACGTACTTTTACAAGCACATTAGAAAAATCATGTCCGTCAGCCATTACAGTTGCATAATAATCGGCAACTCCAGGGTTAATGTCATTTGGCTTTATTACATAAGGTATCGTTTTTATAACAGGTCCTTCACATGCTGCTAAGGAAGCTGCCGCTGTTGTAAAACCTACATACTTTAAGAAATCTCTACGAGAAGTAGAAGATGATTCTAAGGATTCTTTATTACCTAAAAATTCATCGGTTGGAATTTCTTGTAGAAATTCTGCTTTGCTTAGCTTTTCAACAATCGAACCATCTTTAAGCTCCGCAGTGCTTGTCCAATATTTTTTGTTTGATGCCATATTCTTAATTAACTATTTTATTTTTTTATTTACGAATTAAACTATCGTAAACTCTAATTTCTTACTCTTACTAATAGTGGCATTTACCACATTCTTTTCCACCTAAATCTGCAATTGTTGCTTTATCAACACCTATCTTTTTAAGCTCTTTATGAATTTGTGTATAGTATTTATTTTCCATATTCACATTAGTTTCTCTGTGACAATCTACACACCAACCCATTGTTAATGGAGAGTGCTGTCTCATTTCATCCATTTCTTCAACTGGACCATGACACTTCTGACAATCTAAACCTGCAACAGTTACATGCTGAGAGTGATTGTAATAAGCAAAGTCTGGTAAATTATGAACTCTCACCCATTCTATTGGCTTTTGTTCATAATTTTCTTTGTATTTCATCTTATCTGAATCCCAACCAACTGAAGCATAGATTTTTTGAATTTCTTGATCTAATTCTTTTTTACCTAAATGTCCTACTTTAGTGTCATCAGCAACTTCACTAATACTCTTATGACAATTCATACATACATTTGCAGTTGGAATACCTGAAACCTTACTATGTTTAGCGGAAGAGTGACAATATTGACAATCAATTTTATTATCACCAGCATGTACTTTATGAGAAAATGCAATTGGCTGAATTGGTTCGTAACCCTGATCAACTCCAATTGCTAACATAGCATCATAAGCGTAATAAGCACCTGAAAGTGCTAAGAAAATAAGTGCAATTATTTTCAAAAATGTTACCTTACTTCTAAACGCCAAGACTAATAAGCCTATTATTAAGAAAATAACAATCCAGTTCATCCATGACGATGATGATTCTTTATAAAAATCACCTTCTTCTTGATTGGCAACATCTGCATTAGCAACAACCTTTTTAACATCTCCAACTGTGAAATATGCTAACATTGCATCGATTTCATCTTCTGTTAACTGAGGAAAACCCATCATAGGCATCTTGTTAAACTCCTCAAATATCGCAACAGCATCTTTATCTCCGCTTTTGATTAAACCAGAACTGTCTTTAATCCAAGAATGCAACCATTTTCTTTCTCTTTTCTCCGTTACTCCTTTTAATCCTGGACCAACTAATTTACCTTCCATTTTATGACAGGCAGCACAATTTGCTTTAAATAGTTTTTTTCCTTGCGCAATTTTAGGGTCAGGCTTAACTTTTATCGACGTTTTATTTGTCTCCTCTTTTACTTCAGTCTTAGTAGTATCTTGAGCACTTAAACTAATAGAAAAAATAAACAATAAAGCGCATGTTATTTTCGTTAATCTTTTAATTGGACTGTGTTGATTCACAATTTTCATACTTTATAAATTTCAAGTGCTTTTTGGCACAATATTTTCATTGATTATTTCGCAAGACATATGCAAAAATATTCCATAAAAATAACACTTATCCTTAAAAAATAATAAATAACTTTACACAAAAAAAAACTTATACTCATTATAAATAACATTAGTGTTACTTTATTAAACATTGACTACTTTTGTAAAAAAAAATAAATATAACAATTATGATGAAAATCCATTTTATCTCAATACTAATACTGTTTTCAAGTATCAATATCTGTTTCGCACAAGATGGAACAATTACTATTGACAGCTCACAAGAAATAAGAAATTTAGTAACAAAAAAAATAAACTACAATACCACAAATAAGAGTTTAGACAACTTTCAAATACAGTTATTTTATGGTAGTGAAAATGGTGCTGAGAAAACCTTAAATAAATTTAGAAAGCTTTTCCCTACAACCATTTCCAAACTAGAATTCGATTCTCCAAATTGGAAAGTTAAGGTGGGAAGATATAAAACTAGATTAAAAGCAGATAAAAATTTACAAGAATTTATTATTATTTTTGGCGATGCTATTGTAATAGAAACAAAAAAATAAGTCTTATTCTTAAACTTATGAATGAAAATTTAGATGCTTCAAATGATAATTTCAATTCAGATGATTTTGAAATTGAAAAACAATTAAGACCTTTATCTTTTAATGATTTTACAGGTCAAGATCAAATTCTTGAAAATTTAAAAATTTTTGTAGAAGCAGCTAATCAACGTAATGAAGCTTTAGATCACACCCTTTTTCACGGACCTCCTGGCTTGGGAAAAACTACTTTAGCTAATATTCTCGCAAACGAATTAAATGCGAATATTAAAATTACTTCTGGACCTGTTTTAGACAAACCAGGTGATTTAGCTGGTTTACTGACAAATTTAAGTGAAAGAGATGTTTTATTTATTGACGAAATACATAGATTAAGTCCCATGGTTGAAGAATATTTATATTCCGCCATGGAAGATTATAGAATTGATATCATGATTGAATCTGGACCAAATGCAAGGTCGGTTCAGATTGATTTAGAACCTTTTACTTTAATTGGAGCAACAACTCGTTCGGGTTTACTTACAGCTCCAATGAGAGCAAGGTTTGGAATTAGTAGTAGGTTACAATATTACAATACAGAGATACTAACTACTATTGTACAACGTAGCGCAGGAATTTTAAATGTTCCTATATCTATGGAAGCAGCTATTGAAATTGCTGGAAGAAGTCGTGGTACACCTAGAATAGCAAATGCTTTATTAAGGCGTGTTCGTGATTTTGCACAAATAAAGAACAATGGAGTTATTGATATCCAAATTGCAAAAATAGCTTTAGAAGCCTTACAAGTTGACGCTCATGGTTTAGACGAAATGGATAATAAAATATTACTTACCATTATTGATAAATTTAAAGGAGGACCAGTTGGCTTAACAACTTTGGCTACTGCTGTTAGTGAGAACTCAGAAACTATTGAAGAGGTTTATGAACCTTTTTTAATTCAACAAGGTTTTATTATGCGTACTCCAAGAGGTCGAGAAGTAACCGAATTGGCTTACAAACACCTTGGCAGAACTAAAAATAATATTCAAGGTGATTTATTTAACTCTTAATAGAAGTCTTTTAATTACACATTAAAATAAGCCTAATAAATCGTTTATTTTATCAATTTATTTTAGTTCATTTCAAAATGTAATTGGTATTATTTAAACTTATATGTAAATCCAAACTCAAAGTTGCTCCTTGGCATTTGCACAAAAATCTTTTCATAATAATATTCATCTAAAATATTATTTACTAAACCATAAATTGAAAAATCTTTATATTCCATATTTAATTTAGCATCTAATACATGGTATTTATTAATTGGTCTTTCTATATATCTATAAGAAACCGATTGTGTAATATTTTTGAAAATTTGAGTTTGTAAATTCGCTGTAAAATGATGTTTTATAGTGTTATTTAACAAGTATCTTGATTTAAAAACTGACACTAAACCATAATTATCTTCTAAAAACGTATAACCTATTCTTATTTTTTGTTGAAACTCTTTAATTTTAAAAGGCTTTGTAAGACTTAACTCAAGCCCTTGTGTATTAATTGTTCTTAAATTTTGTGCTTCATAAAATGGACTTGCACTTGTTTTTTTAACATAATCAATCAAGTTATTTGAAGTACGATAAAAAGCCGCAACGTTAAAACTAATAAGGTTTGAATTATATTTCAATCCCATTTCTTGAGAAACTGCCGTTTCTGGCTTAAGGCTATCATTGCCTGATAAAAAATTAGGAATATTAATATACATCTCTATATAAGTAGGTACTCTATAAGATGAACCAATATTCCAATACAAACGTGTGTTTTTATTTGCCTTAAAACCAACATCTAAACCTGGAAAAGTACCTGAACCGAAATCGGAAAAATAATTCATTGCTATTCCTGGAGTGAAATCAAATTTTTCGTTTGCTGTTACAAATCTATGCTCTATAAAAGCATTTAACATTGTTCTATTTTGATTTCCTAAATTATTACTTACTAAACTTACTTTAGCAACATCAACTCCAAAACCAGTAATACCAATAGATGATTTATAAGAGTTGTTTAATTCTACCCCTATTTTATTTGAAATGTTATGATTGCGTGAAAAAGAAGGATTGTTTCTTTTTAATAAAAATATATCTTGTCCTCTTTTCCAATAAATTTTAGGTTTTATTATTAATTTAGAAAATCTATATTTTGTAGAAACACCCACTAAACTAGCCTGTGTTTCTTCGTATTCTGTAAAATTAGATGCAGGTGAAGTATAAAAATATTGTGCTCCAAATTTTCTATCGGCAAAAGTGGCTATTAATTTAATCGGTTCTTTTTTGGTTTTAAAACTACTTTTTATAAAGTAATTATTATTGATAAAATCCGTATTGTTACGATAACCATCGCTTGTTTGCTGAGAGAAATGAGCTAACAAGCCAACTTTTTTAAATTGCTTACTTACCGTTACAGCACCTCTTTCATAATTATACGACCCAAAATTAGCGTTAAGATTTATATTTTCTTTAGTTATTTTTTTAGTTACAATATTGATTGCACCAGCAAAAGCATTTTGACCAAAAACTCGAGCTGCTGAACCTTTAATAATCTCAATTCGTTCAATATTTTCTAGCGGAATCATCATGTTCATAGTATGATGACCTGTTTGAGGATTTTCCACCTTAAAACCATCAATCAAAATTAATGTTTGCTCAAAATTACTGCCTCGTATTTTAATATCTGCCTGCATGCCATTTGTTCCTCTTCTAATAATATCAATTCCTTCAATGTTTTGTAACAAGTCTCCCATATTAGAGGCTGTAGATCGCTGGATATCCATTGAAGATATTATAGTTATGTTTTTTGAAGTCTTAGAAAAAGGAACATCAATTCTAGTAGATGTTATAACAACTTCTTTAAGCGTATCTCTTTTTGTTGTTTGAGCATGCGTGCAAAATACACTAATAGTAATAAAAATTAGTACTCTAAAATTTTTCATTATTTATTAATTTTGGTAAAAATAATATAATTAATACTGTATAAGCTTCTCTTTTAACTAAAAAATAATTAGCTTTGCTAATAACTCAATAAAACATGTTTTTTAAAACTTATAAAATGAAATTATTAAAAATACTATTTATCCTTCTTTTTTTTAGTGCTACTACCTTACAAAGTCAAAATGAAAAAAAGCAAACTATTATAACTAAAGCACTAACTAAAGATAATCTTAAAAATCAATTTGAAACCCTTATAGAAAAATCTCCTACCTTTCAAGGATTTAATAATCTTAGGTTTGGCAATGTGAGGAAGTTTAAAACCAATCTTTTTGATACATTAAAAGCATTTGATAATAAATACAAAATTGCAAATACTAAAATTAAAGAGCAGCGTTTAGAAATTGAAAAACTAAACACAAATATCACATCAATAAACACTAGCCTTTCGGATATAACCAAAGAAAAAGATAGTGTTAATGTTTTTGGTATTAGAACAACAAAAACAACTTATAATACTGTTTTATGGTCAATTATACTAAGCCTTTTAATGACTACTTTGGTTTTTCTATTCAAATTTAAAAGCAGTAACAAAACCACTAAAGATACTAAAAATTCATATACAGAAATTGAAAATGAATTTGAAACTCATAGAAAAAATTCTTTAGAGCGAGAACAAGTACTACGTAGAAAGCTACAAGATGAAATTAACAAACAACGTAATGCCTAAGGCTCTTACATTTCATAAAAAAACCACCAATTGGTGGTTTTTTTTATGAAATTAATTTATTTATTGCCGTATTTCTTCTGTAGCGTAAAAAACCTGTTAATTTTCAAACAGGTAAAGGAACGCTAATAAATTCCTACTTTCTTTAAATTAAGCCTGTCCTGTAGGTCCAAAATTCATAGGTATTTGTGGTTGGTCAAATTCTTTTATTGTTCCGTGTGCCTTTTCAAATTTATTAATATTTTCAGCTAAAGCTTTCATAAAGCGTTTGGCATGTTGTGGTGTTAAAATTATTCTAGATTTTACTTTTGCTTTTGGAACTCCAGGCATCATACTTACAAAATCTACTACAAATTCTGATGCTGAATGATTAATTATTGCCAAATTAGCATAAGTACCTTCTGCTATTTCTTGATCTAATTCAATATTTATATTGTTTTTATTTAGTTTTTTATTATCTGACATAATGTTCTTTGTTAAATTGTTTATTTGTTAAATTTAGAAACTGTTCAAAGTTACAACTTAGTTTTTAATTTGAAAGGGAATTTAAGTTGTAAAAAAGCCTCCTAAAACATATGTTTTAGGAGGCTATAATACTATTATAAATAAATTTATTCTTCAGATACCGTTTCCATTTCAGAAGCTGAACCTACAATTAATTTATCATAATTACGCATTCCTGTTCCAGCTGGTATTTTCTTACCAACAATAACGTTCTCTTTTAATCCTTCTAAGAAATCAACTTTACCATTAACTGCGGCTTCATTTAATACTTTGGTTGTCTCTTGGAATGATGCAGCAGATATGAATGATTTAGTTTGTAACGATGCTCTTGTAATACCTTGTAATACTGGTTCAGCAGTTGCTGGCATTGCATCTTTAGCTTCAACTAAAGCTTTATCATTTCTACGTAACTTAGAATTTTCATCTCTTAATTGACGAGAAGTAACAACTTGCCCTTCTTTCAACTCAGTAGAATCTCCTGCGTTTTCAATAATTTTCATTCCAAAAATGTTATCATTTTCTTCTATGAAATCATTTTTATGAATTAATTGATTTTCTAAAAATATTGTATCTCCAGAATCAATTATCCTTACTTTACGCATCATTTGTCTTACAACAACCTCAAAGTGTTTATCATTAATAAGTACTCCTTGTAAACGATATACTTCTTGTATTTCATTAACAATATATTCTTGTACTTTTCCTGGACCTTGAATCTTAAGAATATCACTTGGTGTGATTGCTCCATCAGAAATAGGCATACCAGCCTTTACAAAATCATTTTCTTGTACTAAGATTTGATTAGATAATTTTACTAGGTATTTTTTGATTAAACCTGTTTTAGATTCTACAATAACTTCACGGTTACCTCTCTTAATTTTACCATAATAAACTACTCCATCAATTTCAGAAACAGCTGCAGGGTTAGAAGGGTTACGTGCTTCAAATAATTCCGTTACTCTTGGTAAACCTCCTGTAATATCACCAGCTTTTCCTGCTGTACGAGGAATCTTAACTAAGATTGCACCCGATTTAATTTTATCACCATCTTCAACCGATAAGTGAGCTCCAACAGGTAAACTGTAAGAACGTAATGTTTCTCCTTTAGAATTTTTAATTAATAATGCTGGAATAATTTTCTTATTCTTAGAATCAGTAATTATTTTTTCTTTATTTCCTGTTTGCTCATCAGTTTCAACATTAAAGTTAACACCTCTTACAACATCTTCATATTCAACCGTACCAGAAAATTCAGAAACAATTACCCCATTAAATGGATCCCATTGTGTTACAATATCTCCTTTTTTAATTTTCTGACCGTCTTTTACAAACAGAAATGAACCATAAGCTAAATTATTAGTGCTTAACACATTTCCTGTTTTAGTATCTAATATTTTTATTTCTGATGTTCTAGAAATAATAATATCAACTTTTTTACCATCTTTATTGGTTGTCTCAACTATTTTTAATTCCTCAATTTTAACTGTACCGTTAAACTTAGCGATCATTTTATTATCTTCAGAAATATTCCCTGCAATACCTCCAACGTGGAATGTACGTAAGGTTAACTGAGTTCCTGGCTCTCCAATTGACTGTGCAGCAACAACTCCAACAGCCTCTCCTCTTTGAACCATTTTCAAGTTAGACAAACTATGACCATAACATCTAGCACAAATTCCTTTTTTAGCTTCACAAGTTAATGGTGAACGAACTTCAACAGTATCTATTGGGTTTGACTCTATAAGTTTTACAACTTCATTCGTTATTTCTGTATTTCCAGGAACAACAATTTCGTTTGTTAGTGGATTATAAACATCGTGTAAAGTAACACGACCTTTAATACGTTTTCCTAAAGACTCAACTATTTCGTCATTTTTCTTTAAAGCAGTTATTTCTAATCCTCTTAAAGTATTACAATCAACTTCATTTACAATTACATCTTGTGACACATCTACTAATCTACGTGTTAAATAACCTGCATCTGCTGTCTTAAGTGCTGTATCGGCAAGTCCTTTACGTGCACCGTGAGTAGAGATAAAGTATTCCAAAATCGATAATCCTTCCTTAAAGTTAGATAAAATCGGATTTTCAATAATTTGTCCACCACCAGAAGTAGATTTTTTAGGTTTTGCCATTAATCCACGCATACCTGTTAACTGACGAATTTGTTCTTTAGAACCCCTTGCTCCAGAATCAAGCATCATAAACACCGAGTTAAATCCATTTTGATCTTCACGTAAACGTTTCATAGATAATTCGGTTAGTCTATTATTTGTAGCTCCCCAAATATCAATAACTTGGTTGTAACGTTCTTTATTCGTTAACATTCCCATGTTATAATTTTCTATAATTTCTTCAACTTCAGCTTTAGCTTCAGCAACCATTCCTGCTTTTTCTTTAGGAATAATAATATCACCTAAACTAAATGATAAACCACCTTTAAATGCAAACTGGAATCCCATATTCTTAATGTTATCTAAGAAGTCTCCTGTTGTTGGAACATCGGTAATTCTTAATACATTACCAATAATATCTCTTAATGATTTTTTATTTAAAACTTCATTAATATAACCAACTTGTTTTGGTACAACTTCATTAAATAACACTCTACCAACAGTAGTTTTAATTAATTTAGTTACTAGTTTTCCGTCTTCTAAATCTTTTGTTCTAACAGTTACAGACGCATTAAGTTCAACAACACCTTCATTAAAAGCAATAGTTACTTCTTCAGGAGAGTAGAATGTTAATCCTTCTCCTTTAATTTTAACTTTTTTAGTTGACTTACGTTCTTTTGTCATATAATACAATCCAAGTACCATATCCTGAGAAGGCACAGTAACTGGAGATCCATTTGCTGGATTTAATATATTATGCGATGCTAACATTAATAACTGAGATTCTAAAATAGCCTCAGGTCCTAATGGTAAATGTACAGCCATTTGATCTCCATCAAAATCGGCATTAAATGCAGTACATACTAATGGATGTAATCTAATTGCTTTTCCTTCAATCAATGTTGGTTGAAAAGCTTGTATTCCTAAACGGTGAAGTGTAGGAGCACGATTTAATAGTACAGGATGTCCTTTTAAAATATTTTCTAAAATATCCCAAACTACTGGTTCTCTTCTGTCTATTATTTTTTTAGCAGATTTTACTGTTTTCACAATTCCTCTTTCAATTAATTTTCTAATTACAAAAGGCTTGTAAAGTTCTGCTGCCATATCTTTAGGGATACCACATTCGTATAATTTTAACGATGGTCCTACAACAATTACCGAACGAGCTGAATAATCAACACGTTTTCCTAAAAGGTTTTGACGGAAACGTCCTTGTTTACCTTTTAATGAATCGGATAATGATTTTAATGGTCTATTGGATTCTGTTTTTACTGCAGATGATTTACGTGTGTTGTCAAATAATGAATCTACTGATTCTTGTAACATACGTTTTTCATTACGTAAAATAACTTCTGGTGCTTTAATTTCAACTAATCTTTTTAAACGATTATTACGGATAATTACTCTTCTATATAAATCATTCAAATCTGACGTTGCAAAACGACCTCCATCTAATGGTACTAACGGACGTAATTCTGGTGGAATTACTGGCACAGCGTTAATAATCATCCATTCTGGTTTGTTTTCTCTATTTTTAGCTGAATCTCTAAAAGCCTCAACAACGTTTAAACGTTTTAATGCTTCTGTTTTACGTTGTTTAGATGTTTCTGTATTCGCTTTATGTCTTAATTCATACGATAAAGTATCTAAATCTAAACGAGATAATAAGTCACGTAAACATTCAGCTCCCATTTTAGCAATAAACTTATCTGGGTCTGTATCATCTAAATATAAATTTTCTTGCGGTAAAGTATCTACTATATCTAAATACTCTTCTTCCGTAAGGAAATCCATTTTTTGTACTGGTTCTCCTTCTACGTTTTTAGCAATACCGGCTTGAATTACTACGTATCTTTCGTAGTAAATAATCATGTCTAATTTTTTAGATGGTAAACCTAAAAGGTATCCCATTTTATTAGGCAATGATCTAAAATACCAAATATGTGCAACAGGCACAACAAGATCTATATGTCCTACCCTATCTCTACGAACTTTTTTCTCTGTTACTTCAACACCACATCGATCACAGATAATACCTCTATATCTAATACGCTTATATTTACCACAAGCACATTCATAATCTTTTATAGGTCCGAAGATTCGTTCACAAAATAAACCGTCTCTTTCTGGTTTGTGTGTACGATAATTTATTGTTTCTGGTTTTAATACTTCTCCTCTAGAATCTTTTAAAATGATTTCTGGTGAAGATAAACCTATCGAAATTCTGCTAAATTTCTTAACTGAATATGTGTTATTTCTTTTTGCCATTTGCTTTAGTTTTCAGTGATCAGTGGTCAGTGGTCAGTACTCTGTTATCAGTAGTTTTTATGTTTGATAACCGAATAGTGTGACTGCTTACTGAATTTTAGTTTTTATTAGCGTTAATATCTAAGCCGTTTTCATCTTCTAAACGTACATCTAGTGCAAGACCTTTAAGTTCATGCATTAATACGTTAAATGATTCTGGTAATCCTGGCTCAGGCATTGCTTCCCCTTTTACAATAGATTCGTATGTTTTTGCTCTACCTAAGACATCATCAGATTTTACGGTTAAGATTTCTCTTAATGTTGCTGATGCGCCATAAGCCTCAAGAGCCCAAACTTCCATTTCTCCAAAACGCTGACCTCCAAATTGAGCCTTACCTCCAAGTGGTTGTTGTGTAATTAAAGAATATGGTCCAATAGAACGAGCATGCATTTTATCTTCAATCATATGACCAAGTTTAATCATGTAAATTACACCAACTGTTGCTGGTTGATCAAAGCGTTCTCCTGTTCCTCCATCATATAAATAGGTATGTCCAAATTCAGGCACTCCTGCTTTTTTAGTAAGTGCGGTAATCTCGTCAATATTTGCTCCATCAAAAATTGGTGTAGCATATGTTTGACCTAAATTTTGTCCAGCCCAACCAAGTACAGTTTCATAAATCTGACCAATATTCATACGAGATGGTACTCCTAGTGGATTAAGTACAATATCAACTGGTGTTCCGTCTTCTAAGAAAGGCATATCTTCTGCACGAACAATTCTTGCTATAATACCTTTATTACCATGACGACCTGCCATTTTATCACCTACTTTTAACTTACGTTTTTTAGCGATATAAATTTTAGCAAGTTTCACAATTCCTGCTGGCAATTCATCTCCAACTGTGATTGTAAATTTATCTCTTCTTAAAGCTCCTTGTAAATCGTTAACCTTAATTTTATAATTATGTATTAATCTATTTACTAGGTTGTTTAAATCTTTATCTGTTGTCCATTGCCCTTTAGTTAAATGTTCAAAATCCATTACAGAATTTAGCATCTTTAAAGTAAATTTCTTGCCTTTTGGTAAAACTTCTTCTCCTAAATCATTTTGAACACCTTGTGATGTTTTTCCATTAATTAATGAGAATAATTTTTCAACTAAAACAGCTCTTAATTCTTCAAATTTTACACTATATTTAACTTCTAAATTAGATATATCTGATTTATCTTGAATTCTCTTAGCTTTATCTTTAACAACTCTTTGGAATAATTTTTTATTAATCACTACTCCTTTTAAAGAAGGCGAAGCTTTTAATGAAGCATCTCTAACATCACCTGCATTATCGCCAAAGATAGCACGTAATAATTTTTCTTCTGGAGTTGGGTCTGACTCTCCTTTTGGAGTAATTTTTCCAATAAGTATATCACCAGGCTTAACTTCTGCCCCAATACGAATCATTCCATTTTCATCAAGATTTTTAGTAGCTTCTTCAGAAACATTTGGAATATCATTTGTTAATTCTTCAGCTCCTAATCGAGTATCTCTAACATCTAAAGAATATTCATCTATATGGATAGATGTGAAAATATCTTCTCTTACTACTTTTTCAGAAATTACAATTGCATCCTCAAAGTTATATCCCTTCCAAGGCATAAAGGCTACTTTCATATTTCTACCAAGTGCTAATTCTCCTTTATCGGTAGCATAACCTTCACATAATACCTGTCCTTTTGTTACTTTATCACCTTTTTCAACAATTGGCTTTAAGTTAATACAGGTACCTTGATTAGTTTTTCTAAATTTAATTAGAGGATATGTTTTTGTATCTGATTCAAAGCTTACTACTTTTTCATCATCCGAACGTTTGTATTCAATCGTAATTTTATTAGAATCTACATACGTTACAACTCCATCGCCTTCAGAATTTATTAATATTCTAGAATCTTTTGCTACTCTAAACTCTAAACCAGTTCCAACAATTGGAGCTTGAGCTTTCATTAAAGGCACAGCTTGACGCATCATGTTTGATCCCATCAAGGCTCTGTTTGCATCATCATGTTCTAAAAACGGAATTAAAGATGCTGATATAGAAGCAATTTGATTTGGAGATACATCCATATAATGTACTTCTGCATTCTCTACAACAGGAAAATCTCCTTCTTCACGAGCAACGATTTTTTCTAATACAATGTTAGCTTTTTCGTTTAATTCAAGGTTAGATTGTGCTATTTTTTTACCTTCTTCTTCTTCGGCAGATAAATAAATTGGATCTTCAGATAAATTAACTTTACCTTCTACTACTTTTCTATAAGGAGTTTCTAAGAATCCTAAATGATTAACTTTAGCATAGACCGACAATGAAGATATTAATCCAATATTCGGTCCCTCTGGAGTTTCAATTGGACAAAGTCTACCATAATGTGTATAGTGTACGTCACGCACCTCAAATCCTGCTCTTTCTCTAGATAAACCTCCAGGTCCTAAAGCGGATAATCTACGTTTATGAGTGATCTCAGCCAATGGATTTGTTTGATCCATAAATTGAGATAATTGATTTGTTCCAAAGAAGGAATTAATAACAGACGATAATGTTTTAGCATTAATTAAATCAATTGGAGTAAATACTTCGTTATCACGAACATTCATTCTTTCACGAATCGTACGAGCCATTCTAGAAAGACCAACACCAAATTGAGAGGCTAATTGTTCTCCTACTGTTCTAACTCTACGATTAGATAGGTGATCAATATCATCAACTTCTGCTTTTGAATTTACCAATTTAATCAAATTTTTGATTATAGTGATAATGTCATTCTTGGTTAATACTTTTTGATCAAGAGGTTCATCTAAACCTAATTTAACATTCATTCTATAACGACCAACTTCACCTAAATTATAACGTTGCTCGGAGAAAAACAATTTATTAATTACTCCTTTTGCAGTTTCATAATCTGGCGGTTCAGCATTACGTAATTGCCTATATATATGTTCTACTGCTTCTTTTTCAGAATTGGTAGGATCTTTTTGTAATGTATTATAGATGATAGCAAAATCTCCTGTTTCGTTATCTTCCTTATGTAATAAAATTGTTTTTGAACCAGAATCAATTATTTCTTCAATGTGTTCTTTTTCAAGAACCGTATCTCTATCTAAAATAATTTCATTTCTTTCAATTGAAACAACCTCACCAGTATCTTCATCAACAAAATCTTCAAACCAAGTTTTAAGAACTCTTGCTGCTAATTTTCTATTTAATACTTTTTTAATTCCAGCTTTTGAAACTTTAATTTCTTCGGCTAAATTAAACATTTCTAAAATATCTTTATCTCTTTCAAACCCAATTGCTCTAAATAGAGTGGTAACTGGTAATTTTTTCTTTCTATCAATATAAGCGTATAATACCTGATTTATATCAGTAGAAAATTCAATCCAAGAACCTTTAAAAGGGATTACTCTTGCTGAATATAATTTTGTTCCATTTGCATGAAATGATTGCCCAAAGAAAACTCCTGGCGAACGATGTAATTGAGAAACTACAACTCTTTCTGCACCATTAATGATAAATGTTCCACTATTAGTCATATAAGGTATTACACCTAAATATACGTCTTGTACAATAGTTTCAAAATCCTCATGTTCTGGATCGGTACAGTATAATTTTAAACGTGCTTTTAACGGAACGCTATATGTTAATCCTCTTTCTATACATTCTTGTATAGAATATCTAGGTGGATCAACGAAATAATCTAAAAATTCTAATACAAAATTATTTCTTGTATCAGAAATAGGGAAGTTGTCAGAGAATGTTTTATACAAACCTTCATTTCCTCTTTCATCAGCTTTAGTTTCTAATTGAAAAAAGTCTTGAAAAGATTTTACTTGAATATCTAAGAAATCTGGATATTCCATTATTTTTTTC
This sequence comes from uncultured Flavobacteriaceae bacterium, assembly GCA_964403095.1. Taxonomy (GTDB): domain Bacteria; phylum Bacteroidota; class Bacteroidia; order Flavobacteriales; family Flavobacteriaceae; genus S010-17. The sequence goes on from CAYOFS010000012.1 coordinate 23,211, forward strand.
GCTGTTGCGAAATTTACTCTTTGGGTTGTATTTGTTGTTGCCAAATGGAGAAATTTTAATGGTTAAAAATTCAATTTTCTTTTGCAATGTCTATATACGCAAAATGGTTTAGGTCATTTCGAGCTATATCGAAAGACCTAAACCTGTATTTTGTGTCCCTTATTTAAGGTTAGGGACAAAGTTAAAACTTATTTAAGTTCTACTTCTGCTCCTGCTTCTTCTAAAGATTTTTTAAGACCTTCAGCTTCGTCTTTAGATACACCTTCCTTAATTGGAGCTGGTGCACTATCTACGATTCCTTTTGCTTCTTTTAATCCTAAACCAGTTAATTCTTTAACTAGTTTTACAACTGCTAACTTAGATCCACCTGCTGCTTTTAAGATTACATCAAATTCTGTTTTCTCTTCTGCTGCGTCTCCACCACCAGCTGCTGGTCCTGCTACTGCTACTGCAGCTGCTGCAGGCTCAATACCGTATTCATCTTTTAATATAGTTGCTAATTCGTTAACATCTTTTACTGATAAGTTAACTAATTGTTCTGCGAAATCTTTTAAATCTGCCATTTTAATTTGTTTTTAATTTTTATTATTTAATTTAATTGTGCGCTTAATTTACTTTTCAGATAATGTTTTAATAATACCTGAAAGTTTGTTACCACCTGATTGTAATGCTGAAATAACATTCTTAGCTGGTGATTGTAATAAGGTAATAATATCTCCAATAAGTTCCTCTTTAGATTTGATACTTACTAAAGCATTCAATTGGTCATCTCCAATATAAACAGCTTCTTCTACATAAGCACCTTTCAAAACAGGCTTATCAGCTTTTTTTCTAAATTCCTTAATTACTTTTGCTGGAGCATTTCCAGTATCAGAAAATAAGATTGAAGTATTTCCTTTCAATGTTGTAGGTAAATCTCCAAAATCTTTATCTGAGTTTTCCATTGCTTTTGCAAGCAATGTATTTTTAACAACTGCTAATTTTACATTAGCTTTAAAGCATGCTCTTCTTAAATTAGAAGTAGTCAATGCGTCTAAACCTGATATATCAGCTAAGTAGATAATTTCGTTATCAGCTAACTGGCTTGTTAAATCTTTAATCACTAATGATTTTTCTTCTCTAGTCATAATGTCTTCTTTTTAACTTGCTTAAACTGATTTTACTTCTACTTCAATACTAGGGCTCATTGTACTTGACATAAAAACACTTTTTACGTAAATACCTTTAGCTGTAGTTGGCTTCATTTTTAGAATTGTTTGAATCAATTCATTTGCATTTTCTTCAATGTTCTTAGCATCAAAAGAAACTTTACCAATTGCAGCGTGAATGATACCTGTTTTATCAACTTTAAAGTCAATTTTACCAGCCTTCACTTCTTTTACTGCTTTTGCTACGTCCATAGTAACTGTACCTGTTTTTGGGTTAGGCATTAATCCTCTTGGTCCTAAAACTCTACCTAAAGGTCCTAATTTCCCCATAACACTCGGCATAGTGATGATAACATCAACATCTGTCCAACCTCCTTTAATTTTTTGAAGATACTCGTCTAAACCAACATAATCTGCTCCTGCTGCTGTAGCATCTGCTTCTTTATCTGGTGTTACTAATGCTAATACTTTAACATCTTTACCTGTTCCGTGTGGTAATGATACAACTCCACGAACCATTTGATCAGCTTTTCTAGGATCAACTCCTAAACGAATAGCTAAATCTATAGATGAATCAAAATTTGAATTAGTAATTTCTTTTACTAATGAAGAAGCTTCACCTAGTGAATAAACTTTAGTTGTGTCAACTTTAGCTCTTGATTCTTTCTGTTTTTTAGTTACTTTTCCCATTTGATTATGCTTTTACTGGTTTTTCTCCTGTTAAGGTTACTCCCATTGATCTAGCAGTTCCTGCTATCATTAACATTGCTGATTCTACTTGAAAAGCATTCATGTCAACCATTTTACTTTCAGCTATAACTCTAATTTGATCCCAAGATATTTTACCAACCTTATTACGGTTAGGTTCTCCTGATCCTTTTTTAAGCTTTATTGCTTCTAAAATCTGCACAGCTGCTGGTGGTGTTTTAACAACAAAATCAAAAGATTTATCGGTAAAAACAGTAATAACTACTGGTAATACTTTCCCTTGTTTGTCCTGAGTTCTAGCATTAAATTGCTTACAGAACTCCATAATATTA
>CAYOFS010000013.1:0-9402 GCA_964403095.1 uncultured Flavobacteriaceae bacterium
TGTAACTATAATGGAAGGTGCTGTAATTGGTGAAAATTGTAGAATTTTCCCTGGAGCAGTTATATCTGCAATACCACAAGACTTAAAATTTGAAGGCGAAGACTCTAAGGTAATTATTGGCAACAATGTAACTATAAGAGAATGTGTTACTATTAACAGAGGCACAAGTGCTTATGGAAAAACAGTCATTGGTGATGATTGTTTAATTATGGCAACAGCTCACATTGCACATGATTGTATTTTAAAGAATAATGTAATTGTTGTAAACGGAGTATTGCTTGCAGGACATGTAACCATTGGAGAACATGCAATTATTGGTGGATCATCTGGAATACATCAATTTATTAATATTGGATCTCATGCTATGATTTCTGGAGGCTCATTAGTACGAAAAGATGTTCCTCCTTTTACAAAAGCCGCTAAAGAACCTTTATCATATGTAGGAATTAATTCTATTGGCTTAAGAAGAAGACAATTTAGTTCTAAAAAAATTCATGAAATTCAAAATATTTATAGAATTTTATATCAAAAAAATAACAATACTACACAAGCCCTAGGTATTATAGAAGCAGAATACGAAGCTACACCAGAAAGAGATTTAATACTTCAATTTATTAAAAATTCTAAAAGAGGTATTATGAAAGGATATATAAGTAATATTAATTAACGAGAAAAGAGAGAGTTTCTTTCCTTAGGGAAGACGGAAGATGGGAGAAAATAGAAAGTAAAAAACATTGAATACTTAAAACTTCATAAAAAATTAAAGCAAAGTCTCTTCCCTTTGGGAAAACGGAAGATAGGAAAACAAAAAAAACAAAAAAAATGGCAAGCACATCAGATATTAAAAAAGGTTTATGTATCATTTATAATAATGACACTTTTAAGATTATTGAATTTCAACATGTAAAACCAGGAAAAGGACCTGCATTTGTACGTACAAAATTAAAAAGTTTAACAACTGGAAAAGTAATTGATAATACTTTTTCTGCTGGACATAAAATTGAAGAAGTAAGGGTTGAAACTCGTAAATATCAATATTTATATCCAGAAGGAGATATGTATCATTTTATGAATCAAGTTGATTACAATCAAATAACACTACCAAAAGAAACAATTGATTCTGTTGATTTATTAAAAGAAGGAGAAGTGGTAACTGTAATTGTAAGAGCTTCTGACGAAATCCCTTTATCCGTTGATATGCCAGCTAGTGTTGTATTAGAAGTAACACATACTGAGCCTGGAGTTAAAGGAAACACAGCTACAAATGCAACCAAGCCCGCAACAGTTGAAACTGGTGCTAGAGTTAATGTGCCTTTATTTATTAATGAAGGTGATTTAATCAAAATCGAAACAGAAAAAGGATCATACATGGAACGTGTGAAGGTTTAGTGTTCAGTTTACAGTGTTCAGTGGCGGTTGTCAATTTTTATTTAAAAAAATAACAATTAATTTATGAAGTTTCCAAGAATTTATACCTTAAAGGAAATAGCCCAAATCACCAATACCAAATTAATTGGTGATGAAAATTTTTCCGTAAAAGGAATTAATGAAATCCATGTGGTGGAAGAAGGTGATGTGGTTTTTGTAGATCATCCAAAATATTATGATAAAGCATTAGAATCTGCTGCAACAATTGTATTAATAAACAAGGAAGTGGAATGTCCAAAAGGGAAGGCTTTATTAATTTCTGATGATCCTTTTCGTGATTTTAATAAATTATCTACCTATTTTAAACCATTCCAACAAACGACAGAAGTCATTTCAAAAACATCAAGTATTGGTAAAAACACAATCATTCAGCCAAATGTTTTTATTGGTAATAATGTTATAATTGGTGATAATTGTATCATTCACCCTAATGTAGTTATTTATGATAATTGTGTCATTGGGAACAATGTAACCATTCATGCTGGAACTATTCTTGGCGCCGATGCTTTTTATTATAAAAAGAGAGTTACTGGATTTGATAAATTAATTTCATGCGGAAGAGTTGTCATTAAAGATAATGTAGATATTGGAGCTGCTTGTACTATTGATAAAGGTGTAACAGGAGATACTACTATTGGTAAAGGAACAAAAATTGACAATCAAATACAAATTGGACATGATACTATAATTGGTGAAAAATGTTTAATAGCCTCACAAACAGGAATTGCAGGTTGTTGTATTGTTGAAGACGAAGTAACTATTTGGGGACAAGTAGGCACAAATAGCGGCATAACTATTGGTAAAGGAGCTGTTATTTTAGGACAAACAGGCGTAACAAAATCTGTAAAAGGAGACAAGTCTTATTTTGGAACTCCAATAGGAGAATCAAGACAAAAATTAAAAGAACTTGCTACCTTAAAAAGATTAACTAAATAATTAAACTAATTAATATTAAAAATTTAAAATTACACTACTTTTGTAGTACTATTATTAAATAAAATAGACATCCAATTATGAGCGTTTTAGTAAATAAAAATTCAAAAATTATAGTGCAAGGTTTTACAGGCGGTGAAGGCACATTCCACTCTGAACAAATGATCGAATATGGAACCAATATTGTTGGTGGTGTTACTCCTGGAAAAGGAGGTCAAAAACACTTAGACAAGCCTGTGTTCAATACTGTGGCGCAAGCTGTAAAAGAAGCTAAAGCTGATACTTCAATCATTTTTGTTCCTCCTGCATTTGCCGCTGATGCAATTATGGAATCGGCTGAAGCTGGAATAAAAGTAATCATTTGTATTACCGAAGGTATTCCAACTGCTGACATGGTAAAAGTAAAGGCTTATTTAGCCGATAAAGATTGTAGATTAGTTGGTCCTAATTGTCCAGGTGTTATCACTCCTGGAGAAGCTAAAGTTGGTATCATGCCAGGTTTTGTGTTTAAAAAAGGTAAAATTGGTATTGTTTCAAAATCAGGAACTTTAACTTATGAAGCGGCTGATCAAGTTGTAAAACAAGGTTTTGGTATTACAACAGCTATTGGTATTGGTGGTGATCCAATTATTGGTACAACTACAAAAGAAGCTGTTGAATTATTAATGAACGATCCTGAAACAGAAGCTATTGTTATGATTGGTGAAATTGGTGGTAACTATGAAGCCGATGCTGCAAGATGGATTAAAGCTGATGGTAATAGAAAACCAGTTGTTGGTTTTATTGCTGGTCAAACAGCTCCAAAAGGCAGAACAATGGGGCACGCAGGAGCTATAGTTGGTGGTGATGATGATACTGCCGAAGCAAAAATGAGAATCCTAAGAGAAAATGGTATTTTTGTTGTAGAATCTCCTGCTGAAATCGGAAAAAAAATGGCTGAAATTTTAGGCTAGTTATTTAACAACTTGCACGAAAAAAATAAAAATCTATTAGTAAAGTTTACTAATAGATTTTTTTATGCTTCTTTATTAATTGAATATCCAACTCCTTTATGAGTTCGGATAATTTCTTCTCCTATATTTTTACGTAATTTTCTAATATGTACATCTAGGGTTCGTTCACCTACCACAACATCTGAACCCCAAATATTTTTATAAATATCTTCACGTGTAAAAACATTTTCAGGCTTTGATGCTAGTAAAATCAATATTTTAAATTCTTTTTTTGGTAAAAAAATCTCCTTATTATCTACAAATACTACACGTTTATTTATATTAATTGTTAGCGTTCCCAAAACTAATTCATTAGCCTGCTTACTAGATTTCACTTGTTTTCTTTTCAACAAAGATGAAACTCTCGCTATAAGTGTTCTTGGTCTTATCGGTTTAGTAACATAATCGTCTGCGCCTACATCAAACCCTGCAATTTCTGAATAGTCTTCACTCCTAGCTGTTAAAAATAATATTATAGTATCATTAAATTCAGGTACCTTTCTTAAAATCCTACATGTTTCTATACCATCTAAATCTGGCATCATAACATCTAAAACAATTAAATCTGGATGGATTTTCTTTGCTAGTTCAATAGCTGAATAGCCATCAGAAGCTGTATAAACTATAAATCCTTCTTTTTCAAAATTATATTGAAGAAACTCAAGAATATCTAACTCATCATCAACCAATAAAATTTTATACTTATTTTGTTTCATTTATATATTCATTATTCAAAACTTTAATTATCAGCTTTAATTTTTATTACTATCAAAGTTAATCAAAAAAAAATAAATTACAACCAATCCTCTATTTTAATTAATAGTTAATTAAATTTAGCTTACAAATTCATAAAAAAAAATCATAAAAAAAATTAATACAGTTTATAAGTAAAACTCAAACTAAAATTTTGTCTTTTTGAATATTGACTATAAATTTCTTTATTTGCTCCAAAAGAATCGTAGTACTGAAAGGAGTTATCATTTAATATGTTCTTAAAAGATGCACTCACTTTATATTTTTTATCTTTTCCAAATTTATAACTTCCTTTAAAATTTAAACTATTAAAAGGATCTTCAAAAACATCTGGAACAATTCCGCTACCAACTATTACTAATTTTTTTCCTTGCACATTATAACTGAAGTTTGCATCAAAATTATCATTAGAAACATTTAATGATGTGTTCACTATAAAAGGAGCCTGACCTTGCATTGTTCTATATTGGTCTGTTTGTTCACCATCACGTGCATTTTCTTCTCTTAACTGATGCTCTGTTTTACCATTAATATCTACTATTACGCTTTTAGTATCCACTCTTGACATTAAGTATGTCAAATTTGTTCCAACGGAAACATTAATCTTAGAATCTTCTTTAGTTAAACTTTTATTTATTTCTAATTCCGCTCCAATTACTAATGCTTTTTCTGTATTTTTTGGCTGAATCGATGTTGGATTTAATTGAAAAGGAACCATTTCAATTGGATTTTTAAAGTGTTTATAAAAGCCACTAACCGAAATCATTTGCCCTTTCTTAAAGAAATTTTCCCAACGAATATCTACATTATTAATATTTGTTTCTTTTAAGTCTAAATTACCTATAAAGTTTGTATTTGAAATAGGATCTTGAATATGAGCATTTGATTTTTCTTTAAAAGAAGGTCTTGCTACTGTTTGAGAATACGACAATCTTAAATTTGCATTATCATTTAAAGCGTATATAAAGTTTAACGATGGTAAGATTACTAGTTCATCATGAACTTTCTTTTTAAAAGGCATATTAGTATAATAACCGTCATAATTTATTACTGCTTTTTCTGTACGAACTCCGAAAATAGCTTTTAGTTTTTCTGAAACCTCCATTTCATTCATTGCATAAATAGCACTAACATTACTATTTGCAAGGTATTTATTATCTAAGTTTTGACTACCAGAAACATAAATTCCAGATTGTGATGTTGAGTTCCAAATATTAGCATCTGCCAAAATATCATTTGGATTTTCAGTAAACGAATCGAAATCTGCTGTTCTATTAATTGTATAACTTAAGATGTTGTAATCTCTATTTTTAAAAGAGTTTGATAATCCAAATTTTAATTTATTTTTATCATTAAGTTCATAAGTTGCATTGATTTTAGTAGCAAAACTCATTTCCTCTAAAGAACGAAAGTATCTATCTATACCTGCTCCATCTCCTAATTGCAAGCTAAAATCACCTGTAGAAGTATCATAAGAAAGTTTTGTAGATCGAACATCTGGCTCTAATATACTTGCCAAAGTTGGTGATATTTTCCAATCTAAAACTAATTTACTATCATTAATATGGTGATCTCCTTTTAAAATTAAATTAGTAACCGATCTTTCGGCATATTGAATTGCGTCTTTATATAGTGTTGCGTTTGTTTCGTCAAAATCTTGTGAAATATAATCTGCTGCTTGGCCATTTCCATTTTGGCTTCTAAATACAGACAAGGCATATTTACTATTATCAAATTTAATTGCTCCTCCTATTAAACCACTCCAAATTACATTATGCTCACCTCTAGAGCCCATTGTAACCTCTCTTTTTTCTAAATCTTTAACGCTTTTATCTGTATCTTTAAAATATATAGCGTTAATCACATCATCATAATATTTATAATCATTTGCATAGTTAAAAGCTACATTCAAACCATAAGTAGCACTTTCTTTTTCGTATTGATTTCCAAAACTTACACCAAAACTTTGGTCTAAAAAAGTATTTACTCCTTTAGTGGCTCCTAGTTCTTTTGAAAAACTTTTAGTATATTCTGTTAAACTTGAATCATTTAATGATTCGTCTGGTATGTTTGTATTATTTGGAAAGCCTAATTTTCTAGTGCTATTACCAAAACCTATCCAATCATTTTTTTGCGTATTATACAAAACAAAATCTTTATTAAAATTCATTCCGTTTGTATAGCCAAAACCTAAATTTAGAACGAGTGTTTTACTTCTTGGAAAATCTTTTGTAGTGATATTAACTAAACCACCTGTGAAATCTCCATCTAAATCTGGTGTAAATGTTTTATAAACGATAATATTATCGACTAAATTTGTTGGAAATAAATCCATTTGCACTGTATTTCTATCAGGATCTAAACTTGGAATTGACACATCATTTAAAGTTGTTTTTGTATAACGATCACTAAGACCACGCACAAAAACATATTTACCGCCTTGAACGGAAACACCTGTAACACGTTTTAATGCTCCTGCCACGTCACTATCACCTGTTTTACTAAAAGTTTCTGCCGAAATACCATCTAATAATTTTACTGATTTTTTTTGCATTGTCATTAAAGCGGATGCCGAGTTTTTTCGTTTTGTAGCTGTTACTACTATTTCGTTTAAAGATTCTCCTGTGGCTAGTGTGATATCTAAAGAGGTTACTTCTCCTTCTTTTACAACTACTTCGGTCAATTCTGTTTTTGAATAACCAATTGAACTTACCAAGACTGAATATGTTCCTGCTTCTAATTTTATTGAATAATGTCCATCAAAATCGGTTACGGTACCTTTTGTTGTTCCTTTTATCATAACATTAGCACTCATTATAGGCTCGCTAGTTTCTCCATCGATTACGGTTCCTCTTATAATTCCTGTTGCAAATGAATAGTAGGTGCTTATTAGTAAGCTTAATAGTAAAATAGTATTCTTCATTATTTATTTTATTGTTGTTGGTTTATTGTTGGTTTACACAACTAAAGTCCTCTGTTTTCACAGAGAACTTTATTGTTTTTTTAATGAATTTTAAAAAAATTATTTTAGAATTTATTATTTATAGCTGTCCAAGTCCAAGCAAAGTCACTTTGACTAACTATTGTTGGTGTAGCTGAATCAGAATTAGCTGCAGCAGAATAAATTGTTTGCGCTGCATTATTTTGAGTTGCAGGAACATCACAATCTGTTCCTCCTGCATCTTCTGACTTTGTATAGACATTTAATACTGTATTTGCTGCTACTTTATTTGTTTTTATTTCTAAATCTCCATCAACATATCTAGTATATGCGTCTGTTAAAACAGTAGTACAATCTGTATCCAACTTTAAACTAAGTTTAAATTTCTCTAAGCCTACAAATTCATTATTTTTACAAACACCTTGTGCTTTAGATTTAAGATCACATGATCCATCATCGCTTTTATCAATAAATTTACAGTTTTCTATAGTGAACATTCCTGTTGTATGTGTACTATTTTCTGGACCATCTATTTCTAAAAATTCATCACCAAATGAACTATCATAAACCACCATTGAGTTTTTAAAACTTCCTGAGAAATTTTGATCAATATCAAAAGCATCATCACCTTGATATGCAACTAAAGCATGCTTAATCACAACCGATCCACCAAAACACTCAATACCATCGTCTAAATTAGCTAAAACTTCAATATAATCAATTGTAGTTCCTGATCCAACACCTCCAAGAGTTAAACCATTTATTTCATTTCCTTCAGAGATAGCGATACCTCCATGACGTATTGCTACATATTTTAGAGAACCCGAATTATCTGCATCATCATCCCCACCATATTTAGCATATTCTGCATCTGCATCTAAACCTTCAATTTGAGCTTCTGTATCTCCAATTTTAGCTGAAATTTTTGCTTTTCCTAAAATAACAATTCCACCCCATTTTTGATTGTCTGTTTCATCTAAATTAGTTCCTGCCTTTTGCCCTAATTCTATATTATCAAATTCCGTTGTAAAAATAATTGGTTTTGCAGCAGTTCCTTCAGCCATTAATTTACCACCTCTAGCAACTACAAGAGTTGATGCATTTGTTAATTGACCTTGTTTTCCCTTAATAATTGTTCCTGGTTCTATTGTTAAAATAACACCATTTGGAACCACTAATTTACCTTGAATAAAATAAATTCTATCAGCAGACCAAGTTTCACTTTGGGTTAACTCTCCTGTTTTAACTTCACTTTGAGGTAGTGTTGGAGCTGGATCCTCATCATCACCACATGACACTAAAAATGACGCAAATAAAGTCACTACCAATAAAAATTTTAAATAATTAATTTTCAACATTTTTTTTAATTTTAAGATTAAATATATTTTATACTGCAAATATACTTGCAGATCTTAAAATTAATGTTACCTAAAAATGAAGTAATCATTAAATTTTGTATTTATTTAATTAACAATAAATTTACATGTGTAAAAAGAAGCTTTGTCATCACTCCAAATGACACTAAAGCAAAATCATAAGAGTTGGGCTAAGTGAATTTGAAAAGACATATAAACTGTGAATTGGAACTATAATATGTCTAAACTTCCTTTTCCTTCACGGATAATTTCAATTTCATCTTTGGATAAATCAATCACCGTAGAGGCTTGATTATCTCCATAACCGCCATCTATTACTACATCTACAATGGATTTCCATTTTTCAAAAATTAATTCTGGATCGGTAGTATATTCAATCACATCATCTTCATCATAAATTGAAGTAGAGACTATTGGGTTACCTAATTTTGCTACAATCTCTCTAGCAATACTATTATCTGGCACTCTTATTCCAACAGTTTTTTTCTTTTTGAATGCTTTTGGCAAATTATTATTACCTTGTAAAATAAAGGTGTAAGCACCTGGCAAAGCTCTTTTTAATAATTTGAATGTTGCCGTGTCTATTTGCTTAACATAATCAGATATATTACTCAAATCTTTACAAACAAATGAGAAATTAGCTTTTTCTAATTTAACACCTTTAATTTTTGCTATTTTTTCTAAAGCTTTAGTATTAGTTATATCACAACCCAAACCATAAACAGTATCTGTTGGATAAATTATTAAGCCTCCTTTTTTTAAAATTGATACTACTTTATCAATTTCTTTTTCATTTGGATTTTCAGGATAAATTTTTATAAAACTTGACATATTTCAATTAAATAACTAATTATAATAAGCTAAGGTAATACAATTTTAGTTATTGCATCTTTTTATATCCACAATCACGGCACATACTTATAGTTTTCTTGTCATTATATAGGCATCAATGACAAATAATAGACTTCATGTGAACTTT
>CAYOFS010000013.1:9502-25342 GCA_964403095.1 uncultured Flavobacteriaceae bacterium
AAAACAATATTAAACTAAGCCGTTGTTTTTTCAATTAATCTAAATCCTTCGCCATGAATATTTATTATTTCAACATTGGAATCTAATCTTAAATACTTACGTAATTTGGCAATATAAACATCCATGCTTCTTGAAGTAAAATAATTATCATCTCTCCAAATTTTTGTCAATGCTAATTTTCGTGGCATTAAATCGTTTTTATGTAAGGTTAACAAGCGTAACAATTTACATTCTTTAGGTGATAATTTTTGTGTTTCTCCGTTATCAAAAATCAAATGGCGTAAATTAGTGTTTAAGTGAAATTTACCTATATTAAATTCTATAATATCATCATCTCCATTAGATGTTTCTTGTTTTCGTTGTAAGATAGCGCTAATTTTATACAAAAGAACTTCACTGTCAAATGGTTTGTTTAAGTAATCATCAGCTCCAGCTTGATATCCTTTTAAAACATCTTCTTTCATTGTTTTTGCTGTTAAAAAAACAATAGGAATATCGGTATTAGTTGCTCTAATATCTTTTGCTAAAGTAAAACCGTCTTTCCTAGGCATCATAACGTCTAAAATACAAATATCATAATCGTTATTTTTAAACATTATTAAACCTTCTAAACCATCTTTCGCAAGTGTTACATCATAATCGTTTAATGCTAAGTAATCTTTTAAAACGATTCCGAAATTTGGATCGTCTTCTACTAATAATACTCTTTTATTTTCCATATTTACTAGATTCAATTGATTAATATTGTTTTTATTATATTATTGGTATTTTAATAAAAAAGGTACTTCCTTTACCTTTTTCACTAGCCACATAAACTATACCATGATGGCTATCTATAATTTTTTTCACATATGACAAACCTAAACCATGCCCTTTTATATCATGAACATTTCCTTTTTGTTCCCTATAAAATTTATTAAATATATTTTTTTGAACTATTTTACTCATACCAATTCCATTATCTTTAATTTTAATTAAAATATAATTCCCTACGTTTTCCGTATAAATATCAATTTCAGGAATATTAGTATTATACTTCATTGCGTTATCTAGAATATTGACAATCACATTAGTTAAATGCAATTCGTTTCCGTTTATTTCTGTTTGAATTGCCTCTAGGTGTGTATTGATATATCCTCCTTTATCATTTATTAACAAACTAACGTGTGCAACTGCATCATCTATTATGTCGTTAACATCTATCATTTCCTTACTAATATCTAACTGATTTTTTTCTAATTTAGATATTTGCAATACATTTTCTACTTGTGAATGCATGCGTTTATTCTCTTGACGTATCATTTTAACATATTTCAAAACACTATCATTATCATTGATTATTTTAGGGTTTTTTATTGCATCTAGGGCTAAATTAATTGTTGCAATTGGTGTTTTAAACTCGTGCGTCATATTATTAATAAAATCGGTTTTAATTTCAGATATTTTTTTCTGCTTTAATAATTGATACAAAGCACTTGCAAAAGCTAAAATAATAAAGATAATAAAAATTGCAACTAATATTAACTGACGTTTAATAGTTGACATAATATAATTTTGCTTTTCGGGAAAGTTTACATATAAATAGTAATTAGATTTTCCATTTTCAAAATTAAATAACGGAACAGAGTTAGTAACATTGCTCAGTTTAAATTTTTCAGTTTTCACTTTTGTTGGTAAATCTCCATCAAAAACAGCAAATTCAAAAGGTGTGTTTATGTTTCTATTACGTAATTCATTTTTTATTTTAAATTGCAACTCTGCTTTACTCACACGTTTGTATATTGGGTAACGTGGTGCTAATTCTCTATACATATCTTCAATTTCCATTTTCTCTAAAATGGATAATTTTCCAATATTCACTTTTTTTATAGTTTCTTTATTAAGCTTTATATCCTTTCCTGTTGGGTATTTTAACGATGTTAATTCTTTTTCTTTTTTATAAAAATAAGATTGAAAATTAATTTTATTGTTACTTGAATCGCTACTGAAAATTTGTATTGGACTTGAAAATTTATCCTGTAAAATACTACGTTTATATGTAAACAACTCTTTATTTATCGTATCATATTTTTGATATACAAACTCTCTAACCTCTCTACTTTCGAGCGTTTTTATTTTACTAAAAATAGGACTTATTTCCTTGTAAAAATCTCTAAATTCTCTATCATTTACATTTTTAGAAGCCTCAACTAAAGCAGATTTAGTATTGGTGATAAATTGCTTGTTTCTAATTTCTAAAGCACTATTAATCCAATAAACCTGTACTGTTATAATTCCAGCAACAGCTATAGTCATCAATACAATAAGTGTTATAAAAACTTTCTTACTCATTAAGCAAATTTAACATTTCTTATCTATGAAACTGTATTTTTAACGTAGATTAACGTGAAACCTTAAAAATTAACAAGAAATTAAGATTTAGTTAAGGCTAAGTTTAAAAGTTTTTTATGGATTTTAAACACTTGTTGTTTTGTGTTTTTTATATCAGTATTTGAAATTATAAAATCCGATTTTTCTATTTTAAGAGCATCACTCCATTGATTATTCATTCGCTCTAAAACTTTATTTTTTGTACTATTATCACGATTAATAACACGTTGTATTTTTATATGTTCTGGAGCTGTTACTGTTATAATTTTATCAAAAAATTGATTACTTCCATTTTCAAAAAGAATAGCATTTTCTTGAATTATATAATTTGTATTCGGAATTTTTGAAACTCTTTTAATCCAACGTTTAAAATGCTGATTAACTTTAGGATGTACAATACTGTTTACAAATTTTAAATGAGATGCATCATTAAATATTAAATTAGCCAAAAAGGGTTTGTTAAGTTCATTATTAAAATAAACTTCCTCTCCAAAATAAGCTATTAATTTTCGTTTGATTATTTTAGAGCGATGCATTATTTTTTTCGCCTCCACATCTGCATAATAAACAGGGATTTCTAACTCATTAAAAAATTGAGCTACTGTAGATTTTCCACTACCAATTCCACCTGTAAGTCCAACAATAAACATTATTTTTTAATTAAGAATTCGATTTTTTTAGGTTTTATTTTAATATTAGATACTAAGTTTGGTTTTTTAATTAGTTCTGGTATTAAAAATGTATTTTTTATATGTTTACTATTATCAAAATCACAAACAATTTTAAAATCGGAGGCATGAATTTTATCATAATTCTCTAAACTTACTTTATATGAAACCTTGATTTTTTTTAAAAAAGTTTCAATAGTATAATTTTCTGGAACATTGATAATTTCAAAAGGGATTTCTAAATTTGCTTCTGTAAATTTTTCTACAATTCCTTTTATTGTTATTTCTTTATTAGAAAAATGTATTTTATGATATTCCTTTGGTATATCTAAAGCTATTTTATGTTCGAAATTAGTAAAAACGGCATTTAGTTTAAGTGGATTTGTATGAATAGTAGTTATTTCACTTAATTGTTTTTCCGAACCACTAATAACAATTGTTTTTGGTTTAATTTCTATATCTCCAACGGCATTATAACCTGCTTTGTAATTTATATTTAATTGAGGAATTATTTTTATTTCTTTACTACTTAACTTTCCAAAATCAAAAAATAAAGTATCTGGATAAACACGCTTAATAGTTTGACCAAAAGGTAACTGTACTTGTAAACTAGGTAAATTTCTATTTGTTAAATAAAAATAATCATTTCCTTTTTTTTGTGTTTTACTCAAGTCTATATTTATTTTTTTTTGAAAAAATGAATAGCCTATTAAATTAAATCCCGAAGTCTTTAGTACTAACTCTAATGTTTTTTTTGGTTTGTTTTGCAACTCCTTATCGCTTGTTAGTTCTATATAGTTCGTTTTCACAATAACTGAGTGTGTGTATTCTTTAGATAATTTAGAAATTGTCCACAGAATTGTAGAAAGGCCTAGAAAAACTAAAAAAGCTTGGACTTTTCTATTTTTCTTAACGCTAAAGCTATTTTTTTTCTTTATCAATTTTTTTTTTGCTAAGGTATTGATTTTAATAATATATACAATAAAAAAGGCTGCCTTAAATAAGACAGCCTTTAAAATATTTAAACAGGTTATTACTTTTTAGTTACTACTTGCTTATTATTTTTATTACTCATTTCCATTGAAATTGCAGAGCGTTCAAACTTAATTCTACCTGCACTTGTTTCAATAATACAAGTATTGTCATTGTTTAATTCAACAATTTTACCATGAATACCACTTGTAGTAATTACTTTGTCTCCTTTTTTAATAGAAGTTTGAAAAGTTTTTTCATTTTTTTGACGTTTTATTTGCGGACGTATCATAAAAAAATACATAATTGCAAACATCGCCAATAAATATGGTAACGTTGAGCCAAAACCTGCTGCTTGTAAAAAAATAGTTGTTGTCATTTTTATTATTTTTTAGCTGCTTTTTTTGCTGCTTCAGCTTGTTCTTTTGCTAATTTAGCCTTTCTTTCTGCCTGTTGTTTTGCTCGCTGAATTTTTCTCTCTGCTCTGATTTTTTCTTGTGCAGGATCTGGCTTAACAAAAGCTTTAATTCTTACAACCTCTTTCTCTTTATTTGTATTACTTGTTACTGTAATTGTTTTACTTTGATTGTTTGGTTTACCTTTAGATGCGAATTTCACTGTAAATTCTCCTTCTTGCCCTGGCATTATTGGCGCTCTAGACCAATTTGATGGTACGGTACAGCCACAAGATGCTTTAATGTTTGTTATAATTAACTCTGATTTACCCGTGTTTTTAAACTTAAAGGTTGTTTCAACAGTATCGCCTTCGTTAATTTCACCAAAATCATGTTCTAATTTAGAAAATTCAATTATTGGCGCATCTTCTCTGACTACCTTATTATTCTTTTTTGCTTTTTCTAAGTTTTCTTTTTTGATTTTTTTTGATGCGTCTTCCTTACAAGACACAAATGCTATTGCTATAATAGCTAATAAAAGTACTGCTTTTTTCATGATTTAATATTTAATATTTAAAGTTTAATTTATATAGTTGCCAAATTTATTATTTATTTATTTAATAAAATAATTTTTATTGATTTTTTTGTGTTTTAAATAAGTCCTCTTCCTATTTTTTGAATTTTACCACTCTTTTTATATTCTTTTTCAATACGATCCAATACGCCATTAATAAAAAAACTGCTTTTTTCTGATGAATAATCTTTTGCTATTTCTAAATATTCATTAATAGTTACTTTTGTAGGTATTGATGGAAAATATAAAAATTCCGTTATTGCCATTTTCATTAAAATTAAATCCATTTCGGCAATTCTATCATACTCCCAATTTGGAGTTTTATCATCTAAATCTTTATCAAATTCCGTATGATGTAAAGCTGCTTTTTGAAACAATGATTTCACAAAATCTCTGTCATCATCATCCTTATATAAATTATCCAACATGAAAATCTCGTTTTCTTTTAGTTTTGATAATTGTTTTACAATTAATGTATTCACAAAAGGCAAATCATCAAGCCAGCCAATATGCTGATCTTCATAATAGTCAATTAGTTTTTCATTTGGCGCTACTATTTCTTTAAATACGCTTATTATAAATTGCTTATCTTCCTGGTAAGTTGGTGTTTCTAGTTTTGCATAAGAAACAAACAACTCACTTTGTTTCATTTCATCTAAAATAATTTGAATGTATTCTGTTGCATCTTTCCAATTATCTATATTTTTATTGGTAATATATTCTTTTAAAGAAATACTTTCATCTATAATATTTAAAAATGTGTTATTAGATAAATTTTCAAATGCTTGCTTATTTTCAATAGTAGAAATTCTTCCTTTTTTCGCAATTACCAAACGTTTAGTTGCTAATTTTCTTACTTCGAGTAATATAATTAATTGCAAAACATGTAGATTAGATAATTTATCAATACCAAAGTATAGAAATTTTTCTTCTCTAACTAAATCATCACTTTTAGATTGTAATAATGCATAAAAACTTTGCATTACTTTAATACGAATATGTCTTCTATTAATCATTGAAAAGAACTTCTTTAAGTAAGCGGCAAATATAAATTAATTTATGATGCGTTATGCTAAATTGTTTTAATAATTTCAACTATTTTCAAAAAAACTAAAACAGTTTCCTCCGTATTTTTTTTCCTTTGTGAAATTATTTAATTTAGAGAGTTTTGTTTTTTTACTATGTTCTATTATTAACATTCCATCATTAGCTAAAAGGTTATTTTGAAAAACTAAATTATAAATATTTTCGAATTCTTCTTGACTAAAACTATAAGGTGGATCAGCAAAAATAATATCGTATTGCTTTGTTTGACTTCTTAAAAAACGATAAACATCATTATTCAATACATTAATGTCTAAGCTTAATTTTGTTGCCGTAGCTAATAAAAATTGACTGCATGCTTTATGCTTATCTACTGCTGTAACATCTAAAACACCTCTTGATGCTAACTCTAAGCTTATACTTCCAATACCCGAAAATAAATCTAACGCACTAATATCTTCAAAATAATAATTATTATTTAAAATATTAAATAAGGCTTCTTTTGCCATATCGGTTGTTGGACGAACTGGTAATTTTTTTGGTGCTGTAATTCTAATGCCTTTATGTTTTCCTGAAACAATTCTCATATTTTAATCTATGGTATTAAATAAGCAAAAATTCTCACGCTGACAATTAATATCAATATCTAGAATTGAATTATAATCTGATTTATACTCTAATAAAGATACATTTCTGACGTACTCATATAAATCTAAAAACAACTCATCTTCTTCAGTTATTTTTCCAAATAATTTTAAATCAATTTTTTCTACATTTAGCTGTAATTGTTCCATTGAAAATAATATATAATAAAGAAAATCTTCTGTTGTTTTATATTCAAATGTATTATAAAAAATTAGTTTACGCTGTTTCCCAATAATAATTTCAAAATGCGATTTAAAAATATGAACAAAACACATTACTTCATCTTTACTAGCATAATTATTTAGCGTTTTTTCTACGAGTACAGTTGAGTAGTGTTTAAATTCAAAACTTCCATATTGATTAATTAAAAAATTATTAATGTTCACATAAGGAGCAAAAACAGAAACCATATCTTGATTCATAACAAAATCATACACAAAATAATCACTTTGATAAATCCTATTATTAAACTTAACATAAGTATCAAGATAATCTTCTTCAAAAAGAGGGAAGGGCACAAAAGTAGATAGATTATTTACATGAATTACTAAAACTTTTTCAAAGGTATTTAATAGCAAGGTTTCTTTTGCAAACACTTGCTGAATGTTGTTTAAAAGTTCTTTTGGTGTTTGTTTTTTTGAATTAAACGTGTATTCTACAAAAACAATAAATTCTTGTAATTCTATATCAAAAGCAGAAAAAGAAAATCCATCCAAACTGAATTGAACGGATAATTGTTTTCTTTTAACTTTATGTAAATCTAAATAGTTACTTTTTAGATTGTGCTTTTTAATGATCATAAAATGGCGGCCAGTTTCCTTGAACTTTAACGTCAGACAATGAGCCTACAGAAATATATTCTCCTTTCACACTTACTCCTCCTAGTGCTTTTTTCTCTTGCCCTACTAAAACCTCATCCATACCTTTCAAAACAATATCTTTTGCTATTCTAGCTCTAAAAACAGGTGAAACAACACCATTTTTATCAACACTATCAACAACCATTTCAAATTGAGCATCAGTTCCAGGCACTGAAAACATTTTTTTATAATCTCTTCCTTTAAAATCTTCTAGCAAAGCTCTGTACCCTATTGTATCAACAACTCTACGTTCCTTTTTTAAATCTAAACCACCTACCCTTTTTGTATATTCTTCTGTATGAATTTGTGTTAAGGCAAACTTAGCAGTATCAACAAAACTAATTAAATTCTGAGGTTTTATTTCATATCCTCCAATTATTTTTCTATGTGCAATTTGAGCATCTTTAATCATTTTAAGATTGTCAATTACCTTTGAATACCTTTCTTTTTTCTTTTTATCAAAATTAATAGGTTTCATTACCCCACCATAAATTAAAGAGGATAAATAGACTATTAAAGCTAGGAAAACAAGCGATAAAATCCAATGTATTTTTTTCGGAATGAAATTTACAATAGCATAAGCTAACGCTGCTACTCCGATAATTGCTAAAAGTATGTAAACAAAAGCACTCATATAAATTATTTTTTTAGGTTGTTCGCAAATCTACAAAAAAAAATTAAGTGCAAAAATTTTTTTGTAATACATTTCATTTACTTTTATAGTAAGTCATTATTTTTTAAGGTAAAACGCTAATTATAATGGTTTTATTTTTTTGAAAAATATTTAAAATGATAATGGAATTTCAACTTTTATCTCCTTGCTTTTTTTATCTTTGACAATTCAATACCATTTAATGATAGACAATAAGAAAGATTTCAATAAACTACTGCTGGATAAGTTCCCTTTTACAGCTACAAAATCTCAAGAGTTATTATTATCCGATTTAAGCAATTTTGTTTTCAATAAAAATAAAGACGCTTTGTTTCTATTAAAAGGGTACGCTGGAACTGGTAAAACGACATCAATTAGTGCTTTTGTGAATAATTTATGGCAAATAGGAATGAAATCCGTTTTGTTAGCTCCAACTGGTAGAGCTGCAAAAGTAATTGCAAATTATTCAAAAAAATCAGCTTATACCATTCATAAAAAAATATATTTTCCTAAAAAGTCAAAAGACGGCAATGTAAGTTTTATTTTAAAAACTAACAAACACACTAATTCCATTTTTATTATTGACGAAGCATCTATGATACCTGACAACCCGTTGGAATCAAAACTTTTTGAAAATGGTTCTTTGTTAAATGATTTAATTTCTTATGTTTATTCGGGTACAAATTGCAAGCTTATTTTAGTTGGTGATACAGCACAATTACCGCCTGTAAAATTGAGTTTAAGTCCTGCTTTAGATGAAACTAAACTTGAATTTGATTATAATAAAGATGTTAGTGTTATTGAATTGGACGAAGTGATGCGCCAACATAAATCTTCTGGTATTTTAACAAATGCTACGGAACTTCGTAAAATACTGAATGAACCATATACAGCCGAGTTTAAATTTCAAGTTAATTTTCCTGATATTATCCGATTAATTGATGGTTATGAAATTGAAAATGCTATAAATGAATCATATAAAAATAATGGTATTGAAGATACTGCTATTATTGTAAGATCAAATAAAAGAGCCAATCAATACAATCAACAAATTAGACACAAAATAAGAAGTCAAGAAAATCAGATATCTGTTGGCGACTATATTATGGTAGTGAAAAATAATTATTATTGGTTAGAAGATAGTGATGAAGCCGATTTTATTGCGAATGGTGATATTTGTAAAATAACACACATTTCCAGCTATAAAGATTTATATGGTTTTAGTTTTGCCGAAGTTACCTTGAAAATGATTGACTACCCTAAACAAAGACCTTTTGAAACGGTGATTTTATTAGATACATTAACCTTAGAAACACCATCTCTACCTTTTGAGCAGTCTAATAAATTATATAAGGAAATCAGTAAAGATTATAGCGCCTTACCAAAATACCGTCAATTTCAAAAAATCAAGGCAAATAAATATTTTAATGCTTTACAAATAAAATTTTCTTACGCTATGACTTGCCATAAATCACAAGGCGGACAATGGAAAAATGTTTTTATTGAGCAACCATACTTGCCAGAAGGCGTAAATAACGCGTATTACAGATGGCTCTACACGGCAATCACAAGAGCTGAAGAAAAGCTTTATTTAATTGGGTTTAAAGATGATTTTTTTCAATAAAAATACGCATCAACTTAATTAAATCAGAGGCATCGATATATATTTTACAAAAAAACACCTTTATCACATATTTTTTTATTACTTTTGTAGCTTAACAATACAATATTTAAAATGAGTACAGGAACAGTAAAATTTTTCAACGAATCTAAAGGATTTGGATTTATCGTTGACAACGAAGACACATCAAAAGAGTACTTCGTACACGTAACAGGTTTAATTGACGAAATCCGTGAGGGTGACGAAGTTGAATACGAATTAAAAGAAGGTAAAAAAGGATTAAATGCAGTTGAAGTAAAAGTACTTTAATTCCCTATTTATAACCACTTTAGTACAAACCATCTATAAATTAGATGGTTTTTTTATGCCTAAAAATTATTCTATTACCTCTAAAACTATTAGTTGATTTAATTGAGAACCAAAGTAATTAAAATTATTATCCGATACTACTACAATTGTTCTATTACCATTATCCAATACTTTTCCAAAAGTAATTCCTTCAATATTATCTACCATACCATTAGTCAACTTTGATCGTATCTGTTCAAAATTGAATAACAATGTTTTTGTTGCCGCCACATATTCATTATCTTTTAAAGACTTTATCTTAGAGATATCGGTTGCATTAGTACAATTAACTAAATAAAGTTTTACTGTATTGCCACCATTTTTATGACCAAAAGCAAAAGCACGTTCAATTAATATGAAATTACTTTGATCTAATGCTAATATTTCTGTACAACCATTAACCTTGTACTCATTTTCTGGTATAGCATTTTTCGGGATTTCATCAAGCATGTGAGCAAATTGATAAACCAATTCTCCTGTTTTTTTATGTATTTTAGAAATCCTTACAGGATACTTACCTTTTTCCAATTGAGGTTCATTACCATCTTGTTTTAAAGGCAGCTCCATACTAACCCAATAAAAATTTGGATTTACACTCATACTCAAACCTTCAAAAGTACCATTACGCCTTACGCCTACAGTATTTGAATTGTTTTTAACTTTAAAAATATTTGGTGTTTCATGAACGTTAACCATATCGCCATTGATAGTAGATTCAAATATTTTAGGATCTTCTCCTTTTTTTATAAAACCTTCACTACTCCAATAAAAATTAGACGAGGTTTTATCAAACCGTAAACTTTCAGGATCAACATTTTTAACCTCTCCTTTCACTTTTATTACATCGGTAATTTTAACTTTAGAAAAGCTATTTTTATCATACGTGAATTTCATTTCATAAAAACGAATATTAGACTTATCATCGCTGATTAAATAATACTTGCCATTATTATAATCAATACCAGACAAACCACCTACTTTAGTACCTTTGAAAATTGTATTTGGTTTTATTATTTGCTCTCCAATAAAACGCAATTCTTTAATTTTATTATTATCAACAATGGTGTTTTTAGTACTTGAACAGCTAATAAATAGCGTTACAAGTACTAATTTATATAATATTTTTATCATTCTATTCTTGTTTTATATTATTTTTCTATAAAAATATTTAACAATTTTTATATTTAGATCAAACGCTCTGTGCTTCCACAAATTTAATAGAATTATCCAATATTACACATTAAGTTTTTTATTTATGTTGAAATCATCGGCATAGATTAAAGCAACACCGATGATAATTAGGTATTTAAACAAAATCAAACCAAGAACTACCTTCCTGATAATCAATGATAGCATTATTACTATTTGAAAAATTAAAGGAGTTCATAATATTAGACACGTCTTGCTGCAAAGATAAAATACAATTATCTATCAAATCTTTTCGATAACCTTTTTCACCCATTTCAAGTACAAAACCTAAAGATACTATTCTACCTATTGCGCTACCTAAATTTACCAATTTACGCTGTGGCAAATTAATCTCTAAAGTAAAATTAAAATCTTTTTTAAAAAATTCAACCGATTTTGATGTCAGCTCATAAGTTGATAAAAAGTTAAACAGATTAAATTCTTTCTTTCTTTTCATCATTTTAATGATAGCATCGGATATTTGTGTGTAAAGCATCTCATTAGAACCTTCAAATATTTGAAAAGGTCTACTGTCCACAATACCTCTACCTGCAATATTACTTATTCTAAATCCTTGCGCTCCAAAAAGTTGTGTTGCTGTATGTGCACTTTCTTGCATTAAATCCGTCACAACGGTTTTCATACTATTTGCCTCAACACTATCTAAAGATAAATTATTTTCAATCCCGCTATACAAACTACTTTTAAAACACATTGCCGAACTAATGGTATAGGCAGTTTGTATTTTTGATATTTGATACTGGACTTGATCTAAAGATAGTAGGTTTTTAGCACCTACTATTCGTTTATCACATTGTTTTATGGCTTCATCAAGCATACGTTTTATAAAACCCATTGCCATACCTGGAAACTGCATTCTACTTCTATGTAAAATATCAAGCATCATTTTAATACCTGTACTTTCTGGTTGTAATTTAAAATTTTCGGGAACCGTTATATCAACCTTATTTCTTCCATAAGGAATCATATACAAGCCTAAATTATCAAAATATTCTTCAACAACAACTTGCTGTCCTTTTTGAGTTACATCACAAATAAAGAAATCTACATCTCTACCCAAAACTCCGTTGTCATTTTTAGCACGAGAAGTCATTAGCCAATAGTCTGCCATTCCTGTCAAGCCTTGCCAGTGTTTTGTGCCTTGCAAGTCATAACTGTCGCCTTTTTTCACGTTACTCATTTGCATACTTAAAGCATCGCTTCCATAATCTGGTTCGGTTATCATCAAACCACCCATATTTTGTCGTTCTAAAAAACGCTTAAAAATATCGCCTTTTACTACATCTTGTGCATATTTTGCAACAGGCTCTAAAAATAGTGCAATATTAATTCCGAAAGTTAATGATAAGGCTAAAGATTCATAAGATGCAGATGAAAGAAGGCGCAAACACTCTTTCACCTCAATACCTCTACCGCCGTATTCTTTTGGGATAGCGACTGACAATGGAGCGTCAGACATAATTTCTCTCATTACATGTGGTGGAACTCCTCTATTAAGACTAAACTGACTTATATCTGCTCTTTCGTAAAAAACAGATTTTAATTTTTCTTCAAAAGATTTTATAAAATCATTAATATTCATATCCATAATATAGTAATTTATATAAAATAGGTGCGTATTTCAAATAATACTACGCACTATTTTGGTTAGTATAGACACAAATATATAATGTGATATTCTTAACAAAAAATTAAACTCCATTAAAAAACCCCAATTAAGTGATTTCTTAATCGAGGTTCAGTAAACTATCTAATTTTAAGCTTTATTTGGAAGGAAATTTATTTTTTCTTTCCTTTTTTCTGTTCTTCTTGCTGTATTTGTGCCTGTTTCATAGCATCATCTAAACGCTGACGAAAAGCTGATTTCTTTTTAGGGGCTTTGGTTTTATTTACTTGAATTTGAGCGTGTATTTTTTTATCATCAATTATATAGTTTTTAATAACTAACATAATTCCAATAGATATTACTTGTGATACAAAATAATAAATACTCAAACCACTACCGTAAGAATTAAAGAAGAACAGCATCATAAATGGAGAAACATACAGCATGATTTTCATCATTCCTTGCATATCTGGCATTCCTTCTTGCTGCGGTTGTTGCATATCGGCTTGTTGCCCTTGTGTTATTTTCATATAAAAGAACATACTTATCGATGCTAAAATTGGAAATAATGCAATATGACTTCCATAAAATGGAATATCAAAAGGCAGTTGTGCAATTTCATCATAAGCAGATAAATCCGTTGCCCATAAAAAACTCTCTTGCCTTAATTCAATATTGGTTGGAAAAAACCTAAATAACGCAAAGAATATTGGCATTTGCAATAAGGCAGGAACACAACCAGCCATTGGGTTTACTCCTGCTTTTCGCTGTAAAGCCATAGTTTCTTGCTGACGCTTCATAGCATTCGCCTTACCTTTTAGCCTTTCATTAATTGCTTGAATCTCAGGCCTAATAACCTTCATCTTAGCACTTGACAAAAATGATTTGTATAATAAAGGTGACATCAACAATTTAACTACAATAGTAAGTATAATAATAACCAGTCCTAAGCTACCAATAAACGAATGAATTAAATCAAACAAAGGCATTATAAAATACTTATTTATAACTCTAATAATTGCCCAACCTTGAATGGTCAATCGTTCAAAATCAAAATCTTTAAATTCTTTTAATATTTTATGATCGGTTGGTCCGTAATACATTTGCATTGCTGCATTAATCTCATTATTTTGAGTTGGTAAGACTAACGATGCATTAAATTGTTTTGTAAAAACAGTGTCTATTTTTTTATCTTCAACTAAATTTTTTGAAGTAACTTTTACATTATTTAAAGGTTCTTTTGATGCTAAAATAGCTGAAAAGAATTGTTTTTTAAAAGCAATCCAATTCACTTTTTCAATCTCCTCTTCATCTTCTGCACTCATAGCGCTTAGGTAATCAAAATCACCATTAGCCATAAAATTTAACTCTGTATATTGGGTTTCATAACTAACACTTTTCTCTGTTCTTATGGTTTTTAAATTCCAATCTAAGTTTATTTTTTCTGACGTATTAATCACACTTGCTAAACCAACGGATTTCACTGAAAAATCAAGCATATAATCGTTTGGTTTTAAAACATAACGATATGCTAAATATTTATTATCGTCAACTTTCAAGCGCATTTCTAACACTTGATTATCGCCTTCTTTAGACAAAAATGGCTTAAAATACATATCTTTTGTATGTAATGTTCTTCCGTCTTTTGTAGTAAATGTAAGATTTAATAGTGCATTATTATCTTTAATTAAATATAGATCTTTTGCATCATACGTTTTATACTTATTTAATCTTAACGATGTAATTTGTCCTCCTTTATTAGCTATTTTAATTTCTAACAAATCACTTTTCAATATAGTTTCATTAGCTTTAGCTGATGGCAATGTAGCAGCATAATCAAAAGTTCCTTTTTTACTATTACCTATAAGCTGCGTGATTGAATCACTTAACAAAGTAGTTACCGCTGGAGTTGTTATTGTTGAAGTATTATGAACAACTTTATTTTTCAGGTTAGTAATAGAGTCTTTAATTCTAAGTTCCGTTGCTTTTTTAAGTTCTAATTCTTCTTTTGAAGGCGCTGTTTGATATAAAAATAATATTGCTAAACCTCCTAAAAGTAACATTCCAATTAAAGAATTTAAGTCAAATTTCTTTTCTTCCATTTTATAAGTATTTATCCTAATTATTTTAAGGATTTAAGTTTTTTTAATTTCGCACAAATGTACTAAAAAGTCATTCATTGCTACATCTTATTAGTCAATTATTATTCCTTTTGTTACAAATCGGTTAAATTGACATGTGCTTTTTTTGGTATATTCATAGATTAGCACCTATTTTTGATTGTAATTATTGGTTCTATTAAAATTTAGCGAATAAATTGATTATCTGCATCATGTTATTTTTTGATTTAACTTCTCCTATTGTTTTTTTAAAGTAGAACGGCTGTGTTATTTCTTACTTCATCAATAATAAAGGTACTTTGTGTACTGCTTATATGATCAAGTGTTGTTAATTTAAAATTGATGAAATTTCTATACGATTTCATATCTTCAACCACAACTTTGAGTAAATAATCATAATCACCACTTATATTGTAACATTCTAGTATTTCGGTAAATTGCAAAACTTCACGTTCGAATTTTTCAATAAAAGAATGATGATGCTTAACAAGTTTTACCTGACAAAAAACAGTAAAGTCTCTTTGGATTTTCTCTTTGTTCATTACAGCAACATATTTTTCAATAACTCCTTTTTTTTCCAATTTTTTAATCCGCTCATAAATAGCAGTAACCGATAAATTTAATTTAGTAGCGATACTTTTAACGGTTGTTTTACTATCAATTTGTAAAATATTAATTAATCTCTTATCTGTTATATCTAATTTCATGTGTTCATTTTATTGTTTAATTCGGAACATGGTACATTCATATTAATCA
>CAYOFS010000014.1:0-24362 GCA_964403095.1 uncultured Flavobacteriaceae bacterium
ACACATGCTGATATTCATTTTCTAAGATACTACAATAATCAATTATTTTGTGGTAGTGATGGTGGGATTTATAAATCTACAAATGATGGAGTATCTTTTAATGAATTAAATGAAGGTTTAGCTATCAGTCAATTTTATAGAATAGCAAATGCACGACAGTCGGCAAGTAATATTGCTGGAGGACTTCAAGATAATGGAGGTTTTGCTTATAGCAATAATACATGGTACAATTATCATGGAGGCGATGGAATGGATTGTGCAGTTGACCCAAACAACCCAAACACTTATTATGGTTTTACGCAATTTGGAGGCAGTTTAAATGTAAGCTATAATGGTGGAGTTTCTGGTCAAGGAGTCGCTTCTGCTCCTGAAGCTGGTAATTGGATTACTCCAATGAGTATCAATAATGACGGTGAATTATACGCAGGTTATAGGAGCTTATACCTTCTGGTAAATCAACAATGGCAAGCTGTATCTGGAGATGTTTTTGGAGGCAGGCTACATAGAGTTGAAATTGACCCAAATAACGTGGATATAATTTTTGTAGCTAGATATAATGATCTTTACAGAAGCACCAACAAAGGTGTTAGTTTTACTAAAGTTTACACAGCAACAAATAATATCAGTTCTGTTGAGATCAACAATAATAATAATTCAATTATATATCTTACAACAAGTAGTGGTGAAGATGGTGAGATTCTAAAATCAAATAATGGTGGAAATTCTTTTATCGATATCACTAATAATTTACCAAGCGAGTCTAAGCTTATAATAAAACATCAACCACACAGCCCATTAAACGATTTATATATTGGTACAACTTTAGGTGTTTATCATATTAATGACACTATGACAAATTGGGAAACCTATTCTACTAATCTTCCAAATGTTCCAATTAGAGATTTAGAAATTAATATTAATGATCATAAAATATTAGCAGGTACTTACGGAAGGAGTGTTTGGGAATCTCCTATAGAAGTCATTGCTCCTAATGATGACATTAGACTAATGACTATATCAAACCCTTCAGAGAATATACAATGTAGCAATACAATCACACCAATTATAACAGTAAAAAATAACGGTCAAAATGTAATAAATCAAGTGAATATAAATTACACAATAGATGGTACTATCTTAAATTACACCTATAACGGAATTATCAATAGCCAAAATATTATAGACATTAGCTTGCCACAAACTAATAATTTAACACTTGGAGAACACACAATGCAAGTAAGCACAATAATAACAAATGATGCTTATTCCGAAAATAATTCTTCTAATACTACTTTTTACATTAATCAACTTGATAGTAATCCAACTATTGTAAACCCTTTTAGTAATGCAACAAATGAATGGTTAGTGATTGGTAATCAAAA
The DNA here is from genome assembly GCA_964403095.1 of uncultured Flavobacteriaceae bacterium. Lineage (GTDB taxonomy): Bacteria > Bacteroidota > Bacteroidia > Flavobacteriales > Flavobacteriaceae > S010-17. The sequence continues at coordinate 1,383 of CAYOFS010000014.1, forward strand.
TGTTTGGGAAATTGGTCAACCAACAACTACTCTTTTAGGAAATATAGGCAGTACAGGATACACCACTTTATCCAACTCAAATTATCCAGATAATATAAGTAGTTATTTAGTATCACCTTGTTATGATTTAACTTCAATAACCAACCCAATAATGAAGTTTAATATGGCATTTGATATTGAAATAGATTGGGATGTATTATATGTTGAATACACCACAAATCAAGGTGCTACATGGCAAGTTTTAGGAACAGCAGACGATACTAATTGGTACAATAGCAACTATGATGCACATCAATTAACTATTGGTAAACAATGGACAGGTACCGATAGTATTTTAAAAGAATATAGTAATAATTTGAATTTTTTAACCAATGAAAATAACATCTCTTTCCGTTTCACTTTTCTTACCGATCAAAACATAAATAATGAAGGTGTTTTAATTGATGATTTTGTTATCGAAGGAGAAGTTACTAACGCTGAAGAAAAATTATTTTCGGATAATATTACTATTTCCCCTAACCCATCTAAAGGGATTTTTAACGTTCAAAATAACAATAATGAAAAATTAGATATTCACATTTTTGAAGTTACTGGCAAAGTGGTTTACGTAAACACTAAAACACAAAGCAACAACTTTACAATAGATTTATCTTCTTTAGAAAAAGGAGTGTATTTTATGAATATTAAGTCCAATAATCATAGTTTTACAAAAAAAATAATGCTTAATTAATACTATTTACATTTTTAAATGAGCTGAAATAAATTATTTTATTACTTGATAAACCTACTCAGATCTTTGTTTATAGGTGTTCAAATACGGCTTATTAAGTATTTCATTTAAACAATCATTTCCTTATCTCTTTTTTTCCTTAAGCAATTTATTTTCCGATTCGTCCACGGTATTTTTTAGTCCTATTTTTTTTAAAAACTCAGACATTGTATTCCAATTAAATTGATATGTCAAACCTAAGCCTTGAGTATAACCTTCACTATCAAGAACATCAAATTGCACTTCATTTCGTCTGCTATACATTTTTGCTCTAAAATTCCCTGTTTTATTTAACGGTAATTCCACTTCTATTTCTCCTACAATACTTGATTGCGTTCTAGATCCAACTGGCACTCCAACTGCACCATTAATTTCTATCCGTTTATATAGATTTGTTTTAAAAGTAATATCAACTTGATCATCGGTACGCAATTGCTCTAAATTACTTGTATTCGTTTCTCCAATATCAAGATTTACTCCTACTTTGATTAAATCGTCTTCATTATTGATAAGCTTAGATACAACATTGGTTATCCTATCGGATATTGTTCCAAACAGCAAAGCATTTCCACTATTTGCAAAATCTATATTATCAGGATTCATAAAAGTTCCAAAACCTACTAAAGAGAAAAATTGCACCATTTTTTTATCTTCATTATTAGTCTTAAAAGCTAGTTCAGATTGAATTATAGAACTAGCGTTTGGTAATTCAATATCAAATTTCATTTTAGGGTTATATAAGTTTCCTGTAATTTGAGTAATTAAATTAACATCAATATCTCGTGAAGTGTTTAAGTTTTCTAATAATATTGAAGGATTGGCACGTACTTTATGCACTGCTGTAATATTCAAATTCGCATCAAAAGGACTTCCATTCCAAGATATTGTTCCTCCTCTTTTCACATCAAATCTTTTATTTACAATATTTCTTAATTCATAAAGCCCTTCATTCACAATAAAAGTTCCTCCCATTTCGAACTTACCATTGGTGTTAATTTCTATATCCAAATTGGCATTTCCATTACCTCTCAACATCGAACCTGTAGCTTTATCAATCACTATTTGAGCAATTGCATCTGGCGTAACCTTAAGGTCAAACTTAAGTGTTAAGCCTTTATCAAATGTTATTTTTTTTGCTTTTTGATCTTCCTCTTTAACCTCTGTGTTTTCAGTAATAAACTTAACTAACTCATCTTCCTCAATTGTGCTAACATCACTTAAAGGAACAATAAATTCTGTTCCTGGATTTGTAACAGCAACTACATCAATTATTAAACCATCTGTTGGACCAATAATTGTACCATCTCCATTCATAAGACCTATGCCATAATAAGGCGTATCTTCTGTTTCTACGGTGTTTAAAACTAGTAAGTTATCAGTAATAATTTTAAGATCTAGATACCATTTTAAAAAGTTTTTATGAGTAAAGTTACCCGTTAATAAACCTTCGGTTTGCTTTTCTACATCTACAATAGTAGTTTTATTAATATCAAATGTTTGCTTATACAAGCTGACTTTTTGATTACCCTTAATAATATATTCGGTATTTAAATAAGGAAAAGCCAAACCTGCGTTTTTAATAAATAATTCTCCATTCATATCGGGATTTCTCAATAAGCCTGTTAGCTTAGATTTTCCAGAAACTAAACCTCTTATCTTAGTGATATTTTCTCCTCCTAAAGGACTTAAAGCACTTAAATCAAGATTGGATAAATTAATTTCCGCATCGATTATAGATTCTTTAGGATTCAAATTAACACTACCTTTAACCTTAAAAGTTTCGTGAGAATTATTATTTAATACTGATGTAAAGCGATACTTTTTTAAACTATTATCGCCTTCTGCTCTTAATACCAAATCACCTTGATACAATTTATTTACTTCTAAATCATCAACACTCACGTTTATAATTGGTAGTGCTTTTCCTTTTTTTTGATGATAATCAATTTTACCATTGATAATTCCTCCAAGTAAAATATTATCAATTTTTGGAGTTATAGCATTTAAGTGAACATTTTCAAAATTAAAAAATAAGTCTTTGTTATTTTTATCTTGAATATTTCCATTCATTGTGAATTTTTGATTATTAGAAACAATATCAATGTTTTTTAAATTAAAATTCTTTAAATCTAAATCAAAAACTACTTTATTATTTTTATTATTATTTGGATTGATTTTCCATTTTTGATTTTTAAAATCAAAATCAGATTTTTTAAAACCTATAACTGATTTGTTTTGCTCATTTATGGTGTGATATAAACTTAGATTAAAATGTTCTTCATATTTATCCCCTCCTAAGAAGTCAGTTCGTATAAATAAAGTATCATTAAGTGTTACATTAACCAAGTTTAAATCTTTTACATTGTATTTTTGTGTGCTTATTTTTTTTACACTTAAAATAGTATTATAAAGTGTATTTTTATTATCTATTTGCAATCGGATTTTTTCTATTAAATTATCATAGGCTTTTACTTTTGGTGATCTAAATGTTAGTTCAAATTTTTCTTTATCGGAATTAATTTTTCCTTTGAAAAAAGTATTCTTCCCTACATTAATTTCTGGATAAAAAACACCTATAATTTTATCATACACTCTAAAATTAAAATTCAAATATTGTCCTTGACTTACATAGTTTGGCTTAAAATTTGTATAAATACTTCCAAACGAATTTTTAGCAAGTATTGGTAATTCTTTAAATTTAAAAACTCCCTCTAACTTTCCTTTTATTATATCTTGAGAATTAACGGTAAGCGTTCTTACATTTGTATTAAAGGAGGCATTAATGTCAAAATTTTTAAACTCATAAACATTATTTTGATTGGTATATGAAGCATCTTTAAAATTAATACTACCAGTAATATTATCAATTGAATTTCCTTTTATATCAATATCTATTTTACCTTTTAAAACAGACAAGCTATCTCTTTTAAAAAGGTTTAATTTATTGAAATTTGCATAAGAAACGTCTGCTTTAAATTTGAATGAACTCATTTCTTGAGATAAATCTGCCAAACCATCAAAAGTCATTTTAATATTTTTATCATCAATAGACATATCTCCATGGAAATGTTGATTTTTAAAAACCCCATTGATATCAATATTAGAATATGCATACTCTTTATAGTGATGTTTTGCAATATGCCCTTTAAATTGTGTATTAAGTGATTCTCGAGTAAAACCTTTTCCATCAACATCGGCTACTAAAGTGATATTACCTACTAAACTATCATTGATTATTTTACCTAAATCAAAATCAATTAATGCTATTTTTCCTTTATATTGAGCATTGTCAATGTCTGCTATGTTTGTTATTTTCAAATCGGATATTGATTTTCCAAGTGCCGAATCAATTTCTAAATTAGCGTCTATTTTATCCGTGGTAATATACGAATCTCCCTTGATTGTGAATTTTCCAAGCATTGCAAAAGATGATGGTAAGGTTTTACCAAGTAAATTTGGTAGTAATCTTTTTAATTGATCATACTCAGATGTTAAGTTTTCTAAATTAGCATTAAGCGAAAATCCTTTTTCTCTATTAATTGCATTTTTAAAATGTAAATCACCATTAATTACCGCATCATTATATGATGTTAATCTTAATTTCTTTAACACAAAATTGTTAAGTGTTCCTTTAAAAATTGTAGTGAAATTAATTTTATCTACCTGCCCTAATTCATCATAAAATAAATGCAAATCTGATAATGAAATATTCGCTTTAGTAATATCTGCTTTAATTTGAACTTTATTATTAAAATCACCTAAATCATTTAATTTATAATTAAATGACATGTTTTTTGTTTGTAAAAAAGATTTTTTTGTTGCTAAATTTAAATTGTCGAATTTCATTTTAGACTTAGTATAGGTAAAACCTGTATTCAATTCGACTACTTCTATTTTATAATTATCAACAAAGCTGGTTTTTTCAATTTCTGCAAAGATATTTGGACCATCAACTTTAAAGTTTTTAATTTTTCCTTTTATGTTATTGTAATAAACAATCGGTTTTGATTGTTTGTTTTCATCGTACAAATAAAAATTAGTGTTACTTAATTGTATTTGTTCAGAAGTTAAGATAAATGATTTATGATTTTTAGATTTTGGCTTTTCATTATTAAATTTATCTATAAAAACTATAATATTTTGATCCGACTCTCCTTTATATGTTTTTAGGTTAAAATCTAAGCCATCAATACTAATATTACCTAAGAGTAACTCATTATCTAATATTTTTTTCCAGTTTAAAAACGAGGTTTTTATTTGCTGCACTTTTATAAAAGGATAGCCGTGATGATCATTTATAACTACATTATTCAGATCAACATTTGGAAAATTTGATAAGCCAATTTTCTTAATATTAATACTTGTATTGTAGGTTTTATTTAAGTACTTTGTAGCTCTTTGGGCCAAGTTACTTTGCACTGATGGAATTTGAACTGTAATGTATAAAACAAGTATCAATAGTAATAAAACTATGATAATCCATTTTAATATTTTACCTATTCTTTTAATAACACTTCTATTTATTATTTCAAACGATAAAAGTACAATTTTCGTGCCTTAATACTAAATAAGAGATTAATTATTTTTTATAAACAACTGATGGAGGAACTAATAATGAAACATCTCCGTTGTGCCTTAAAATATCTCGTACAATACTTGAACTTATATACGATGTGTTTGCGCTAGTTAATAAAAAAACAGTTTCAATTTTAGCGAGCTTTCTGTTTGTATGTGCTATTGCCTTTTCAAACTCAAAATCTGCTGGATTACGAAGACCTCTTAAAATAAAATCAATATTAGTTTTTTTACAAAAATTTATAGTTAATCCTTGGTAAGAAGTAACTTCAATTTTTGGATTGTTAATATAGGAGTTTTTTATAAAAGAAATTCTTTCTTCTAAGGTAAACATGTATTTTTTTGATGAATTTGTTCCTATAGCGATAATAATTTTATCAAAAAGAGGCAAAGCTCTATTTACAATATCAATATGCCCTAAAGTTAAGGGATCAAAAGAACCTGGAAAAACAGCTATTCTATTCATAATTTAATTTTTATTATTACTGCAAGTTAATCATTTCAAACAAATTTATGCTAATTTTAATATAGACTTAACTTTTTAGCACAAACAAAAAAATCATGATAAATCATGATTTTTTATATTTTCTTTATTAATAACTAATAATTATAAATTTCAAAATGCGTTCTCCTGTTTAGCTGATGCTCTCTTTCAGAACACTCTACACCATCGGAACATCTATTTACTAAACGTTCTTCTCCATAGCCTATTCCAATAATTCTATCAGCAGAAAAACCTCCATTTTTAATTAGGTAATGAACAACGCTGTTTGTTCTTTGCTGTGATAACTTAAGGTTATATTGACCTGAAGCTCTAGAATCTGTATGCGATGCTGCTAATAACTTAACATTTGGACACAACCTTAATACTTGTATTACTTGATTAAGAGTGGTTGCTGCATCTGCTCTAATATAATCCTCGCTATAATCAAAATAAATATCATTCAATTTATCAAATTTCATTTGACATTCATTATACTGATTATCTTTTTTAATATTTAGAGAATTAGTATAACTACTTTTACTTAACTTTTTAGTTTTTTCAACAACTTCAACTTCTTTAGTTTCTGTTTTTTTATCATACGAATCTCTTCTTTGAAAATCAAATGCACCTTCGTTTTTAACTAAAGTTTCTGTTGTTACAAGCTTAATATTTTTATTTGTCTCGTCCTTATTTTCAACTAACACTTCTTCTTGTTCTATTTTTACTTCTGGAATTTCATACCCATTAAATAAATAAAGGTCTTCTTGCCCTTTTCCTCCTGCTCTATTAGAAGAAAAATATCCTTGACCTGAATCTTCTTTAACTACAAAAGCAAAATCATCACCATTACTATTTATTGGACTTGGAACAGCTAATGCAATAGCGTTTTTATCTTTTAAATTAATTGAATAAATATCAAATCCTCCTAAACCTCCTTTTTTCTTAGATGAAAAAAATAATATATTATTTAAAATAAAAGGAGATGTTTCATCCGAATCAGTATTTATATTACTCGATAATTTTTCAGGCTTTCCAAACTCCCAATTATTTAAAATAGCAACTTTGTAAATATCATAACTACCACTCTTATTAGATGCAAAATATAAGGTATTACCATCTTCACTTAAGGCTGGATAATATGACGAATAATCATCATTGAATGGTAATTTTTTTGATTCACTCCATGAACCTGGAGAAACAACATCTGCCATGAAAATTTCAAAATGTTTATTTTTAGAATCTTTAACTATATCGGCTCTTGAGAAGAATACTTTATCTCTACTCTTAGAAAAACACAAGCCTTTATCATCATATTTTGAGTTTATATCACCTCCTAATTTTTGACTATTAATAATAGTACCACTTCCATCTAATGTAGCAAAATAAAAATCTAAATTTTGTTCTACCAACTCATTTTCGCCTCTACCTTTATTTTTTCTAAATTTTCGAGTTTTTGGAATATACCTATCTTCTATTTGAGATGTATAAATAATGAAATCATCATCAAAAAACGCAACTCCTAAATTAGGATATTCATTATTAGAGTCTAAATTATTTATAGAAATATTAGTGAATTTCTGGGCTGATAAATTTTGAAAATTACATACAGCAACAATCAATAATAATGTTAATTTTTTCATTTTCATTTTTAAGGGAATACAAACATACAAAAACTTTAAAAAAAAAAAAAAATACTCAAAATTAATTTTACACTATACCATATAAAACCAAGTTCCTAACTACTATTACTACAAAAAAAGTGTAATTGTTACCCAATACATGACACTCTTCTTATTTTTAATCGGTAAACATGGTCTATAAATCTAAATAACACTTCATAGGAGAAATCTTTAAACTTTGTAAAATTCTATTGAAAAATATAAACCTCTATCTCAGTCCTTCTATTTACTTGATGTTCTTGCCTTGAACATTTCACGCCATTATAACACTTGTTTTTAATACCGCTTTCTCCGTAACCTATCCCTTTAACTCTTTCTTCAGATAAATCACTATTTTTTAAAATATACGCAACTACAGACACAGCTCGTCTTTGCGATAATTTTATATTATATTCACTTGAACCACGACTATCTGTATAAGAAGACGCTATAAAGTTTACATTCGAACATTTTTTCATGATCTTAATAGCTTTATTAATTTGCAATCTAGCATCTTTTCTTATATTGAATTTATCAAGATCAAAGTGAATATCATCTAATTTTTCAATACTATTAGCACATTCTTCTTCTTGAATCGTAAATTCTTTTCTCTTTTTAAATATTTCCCCTGTCTCAACCATTATGTCATTATAAGTAATTCTTCGCTGAAAATCATATACATTATCTGCTAGTTTTTTTTCTTTACTATAGATAATTTCTTCTACATATTTAGGTTCTGGTTCTACTACAACTTTCACCGACTCTATTGTTGTTTTGTCAACAGAAACAGGGATAGTATTCACATTTTGATGTTTCTCTTTTACCTCGTCAATATCAACTTTGACTTCAATTTCTTCTTTTAATAATGGAGTCTTTTCTACAACTTCTATTTCACTATCTACCTTAGCTACTAATTGTTTTTCCTTTTCTCTTCTAAGTTTTCTAGCCTTTCTTCTTTGTTTTCTTTTATATGCTACCCTATCTTTTCTTTGTTTTTTTATTCTCTGCTTTATTTTTTGATCTTCAATTTCTAAGGCAGCTATAGATTCAGAGGATTTTGTAGCTTTTTTAATTTCAGATTCATCAACTACAACTACCTGAACATCTTCTATTTCTTTCTCTTTATTTTTCACTACATCTTGCTGATCAACAACTACAACAACAGGAGCAGCTACTTTAATCACTTTAAAATAATAAATATCATTTTGACCTTGACCGCCATCTCTATTAGAAGTAAAAAAGCCATAATTTCTATGTATTTTTCTAATATATCCAAAATCATTTTTAGGACCATTTAAAGAACTGCCTAGGTTTTTAGCTTTTTCTTTTAAATCAAAATTAATTAAAAACACATCTAATTCTCCTTCTCCACCTCTTCCATTTGAAGAAAAATATAATTTATTTTTTGAAACATATGGTGTAATTTCATCGTTTTTTGTATTTACATTAGCTCCTAAATTAATCACTTTTCCGTACCTGCTCCCATTTTCAAGTATTGCTACTTTAAAAATATCAAACCCTCCTAAAGACTCTTTTCTATTTGATGCAAAATAAAGTGTTTTATTATCCGAACTCAAACTAGGATAAGCCGTTGAGTAATTTCGATAATTAATTGGTAAAGTTTTAATATTAATAAACTTATTCTCATCCGTTACATCTGCTACATATATATCAAAGTGCTCTTTCTTATTATTATCTAGGTAACTACGCGTAAAATATGCCTTTTTTGAATCATTTGTGAAAACTAAATCAATCTCATTTATATATGAATTAATATTACCTTCTAATAAATCACCATTCATAATGCTACCATTTTCATCTGTAAGAGCAACATAAAAATCAGAATCTTGAACATCCTTATTTTTCTTCAATAATGTATATAAAATAGAATTTTGCTTAAAGAAAGAAACTCCTGAATTATTATTAGAATCATTTATACCGACACTCTTCACTTCATAACCATCAACCATTTGAGCTTGAAACGACTGAGTAACTAAAAAACTCATTAAAATTATTATATATAAACCTCTCATTAAAATATGTTATAGTTATTATTATTATTATCCATAGTTCATTTGCTGCAAATATACTTAAAAATTTAACATACGGCTAAATCTTAAGGTATTTCAATAATTTTGCCTGAACAAGCATTAGGGAATTCTATTTTTAATAGATTAGAAATTGTAGGAGCAATATCAATTATAGGAGTATACTCTTTAGAAACTCCATGTGAAATTCCTTGTCCAAAAAATATTAACGGAACATGAGTGTCATAATTATAAGCCGCTCCATGCGTTGTGCCTTTCATTTTTTTATACAACATTGCTGGCTTAAGCACTATCATTATATCACCAGATAATTTTTGATTATATCCGTTTTTTAATGCCCCTAAAACCCCTTTAGTAAAATTGGTAGTTTGTAAAGTTTCTGCGGTTGCTGATTTGTACACGCCATCAAACAAAATAGCTTTGTTTTTTAATTTATTAGCTACCTCTTCATAATTAAGATCTAATTCTTCTATTTTTTCTACATCTAAAAATATTTGATAGTTTGAAATATCTTCTATTATTTCGGTAGTATTAAAATATTTTTTAGTTACTGTTAGTAAATACTTCTCAAAGGCATCGAAATCAAAATAACCTGCATTTACTTTTCTACTCTTCAAATAACTTGGATTAGAAGCTACTGCATGATCGGCCGTTAAAAATAAGGTGTAATTATCAATTCCGATTTTTTCATCTAAAAAAATTAAAAATTGCTCTAAATCTTTATCTAGCCTTAAATAAGTATCTTGTATTTCTTTTGATTCTGGACCAAACATATGTCCCACATAATCTGTACTGGAAAAACTCATACTTAAAAAATCAATAGAATCGCCTTTACCAAGATTCTCACCAATAATAGCCTCTTTAGCAAAATCAATTAGAAGTGAGTTTCCAAAAGGTGATGCTTTTAACAAGTTATAATTCTTATTTTTACTCATTAAATTTGGTAAATCATGAGGGAAAGTAGGCTTTTTCTCCCCTTTAAATGTACCTTCAAAATCATTGTCATCAGCTATACTTTCTGTATAAGTATCAATATCATATAATGTATCCCATACTTTAAGGTGTTTTTTTGCTTTACCCAAATCATTGAAATTACTTGCCCAATTAGGCAGTTTTTCCATATAAAAAGAACTGGTTATGAATTTAGCATCTTTTTTCCCTCTAAACCAATAAGCAGCATCTGCCGTAAATCCAACAGGTAAAATAGCAGCTCTGTCTTTTAAGCTAATTCCGATAACTTTTCCTTTATTTTTAATATTTAATTTTAGTTCATCTGCAAAAGTGGTTACCTGTAGTCTAAACGGAGATTTTTTACCTCCTTTTTTTGCTCCTACAGTTGAATATCTATCATCATCAACACAATAAACACTTTCCTTTATTGTTTTATCATACCAATTATTAGCAATTATACCGTGCATACTAGGAGTTGTACCAGTATAAATTGAAGCATGACCAACTGCTGTATAGGTTGGCACATAATTAAAATGAGCGTTTTCACAACTAAAACCCTCTTTCATTAAACGCTTAAAACCGCCATCGGAATATTTATCATAAAATTTATGTAAATAATCATATCTCATTTGATCTACAACAATTCCAATCACTAATTTAGGTTTTTCTTCTTTACTTGACGATTCATCTGAAATACTCTGAGCATTTGAAATCAAGACAATTAACACTAAAAATAAGCTAATAAATATTTTTTTCATTTTTTTTATTTTAAAAGCACTAAATTAATACATTTTACAAGTATTTTTAAGCTTTTTTAAAAAAATAATCTAAAATTAATCATTGTAAAATTATAAATATCATATTTTAGCACTTTGATTTTAATTAAATGAATTACATTGAACACATAGGTAAATACTTCTTAATGTTAGGGCAAGTTTTTAAACGTCCGCAAAAAGGAAAAATATTTAGAGAGTCATTAGCTCGAGAATTAGACGATTTAGGAAATAAATCTCTTGGAATTGCTGCTTTTATTGCTTTTTTTGTAGGTGGTGTTGTTGCTATTCAAACAGCGCTTAACGTTGACAACCCTATGATTCCTAAATACCTTATTGGTTTTGCTACAAAACGCTCTATTATATTGGAGTTTGCACCAACATTTATTTCGATTATTTTAGCAGGTAAAGTAGGGTCTTTTATCACCTCAAGTATTGGAACTATGCGAGTTACTGAACAAATTGATGCTTTGGAAGTAATGGGAATAAACTCCCTAAACTATTTAGTACTTCCAAAAGTTTTGGTTACTGTTTTCTTTTATCCTTTTATTGTCACTATTGCAATATTCTTAGGCATTTTTGGTGGTTGGGTAGCTGGTGAACTTACAGGTTTGTTTTCTTCAAAAGATTATATTGATGGAATACAATTAGATTTCGATCCTTTTTTCCTAACTTATGCGATGATTAAAACAATGTTATTTGCTTTTGTAATAGCAACCATACCTTCTTATCATGGTTACTATGTAAAAGGTGGTTCTCTTGAAGTTGGTCGAGCTTCAACACAAGCTGTTGTTTGGACAAGTGTTGCTATAATTGTATTAAACTATTTCCTAACTCAAATGTTATTAAGCTAATGATTGAAGTAAAAAATATACATAAATCTTTTGGAGATGTACACGTATTAAAAGGTATTTCTGCAACTTTTGAACCTGGTAAAACAAGTTTAATTATAGGTCAAAGTGGATCTGGAAAAACAGTTTTTATAAAATCTCTTTTAGGATTACACACTCCTGAAGAAGGAAATATTTGTTATAACGGATTGACATATGGAAAAATGACAAATGACGAAAAACGAACGCTTAGAAAAGAAATAGGTATGGTTTTTCAAGGAAGTGCTTTATTTGACTCATCAACCGTTGAAGAAAACGTTATGTTTCCTCTAAAAATGTTCACCAATCAATCTAGACTTGAGATGTTAGAACGTGTGAATTTTGTTTTAAGCAGAGTGGATTTGAATAATTCAAACAATAAATATCCTGCCGAACTATCTGGTGGAATGCAAAAAAGGGTCGCTATTGCTCGAGCGATAGTTATGAACCCTAAATATTTATTTTGCGATGAACCAAACTCGGGTCTTGACCCTAGAACTGCTATATTAATTGACAACTTAATTCAAGAAATTACTGATGAATATAAAATCACCACTGTAATTAATACACATGACATGAACTCTGTAATGGAAATTGGCGACAAAATAGTTTTTTTACAATACGGAATTAAAGAATGGGAAGGAACTAGTAAAGATATATTTAGAACAGATAATAAAGCGGTTACCGATTTTGTGTACTCTTCAAATTTATTTAAAAAAGTACGTCAAGCTTATTTAATGGACGATAATTAGGTAATTTAATATCCTATTCCTCTTTTAATCTTTTTTGCTCTAATTTTTCGGCTAACCTTTTAGGTATTAATGGCTTTATAATTGTTTTTCGAGGTTTTGTTTTGATAAACGGATATAATTCTAAATCGTTTTTCATTTTATCTTGCGGATTTGGATATTTGTTTGTGCCCAATAATATTAGCTCATCATTATCAAATAATTGCTGTTCTTTATTTGCTGATTCTTCTATTTTACGTTGGATTGTTCCTTGTTGTATTTGGACTAAAAACCCACCTGTTTTCTCAATATCTTTAAATATAGATAGTGATTTATCGGCAATTTCATAAGTAATTTGCTCTATATAATAAGAACCGTTAGCGATATTATTTTCTTTACTAAAATAACTTTCTTCCTTGAGTATTAATAATTGATTTCTAGCAATTCGAGTACCAAATTCATTTGATCTATGATAAATAGCATCGTATGAGGTATTACTTATAAAATCAGCTCCACAAAGCATTGCCGCCATACTTTCGGTTGTAGTTCGTAACATGTTAACATTGTAATCATACAAGGTTTTATTTCTGAGTGTTGGTTCTAAAATAATTTCAACATTAGCTTTAAAATCATATTCACTTAATAATTTTGTTATTAAATACCTAAAGGCTCTAATTTTTGATATTTCAAAAAAATAATTACTACCTATCGCAAAACAAAAAATAAAATTAAGTTCCGTCTCTTTCTCTTTAAAAATATTTAGGTATTCATTAACATGCGCTAAACTATAAGAAATTTGTTGTACTATATTAGCTCCTGAGTTTTGATACAAACTTGAATTAATTCCTATAGTAATAGCATTAAGTTTAACAAGGTCATGCAATGTGTCAAAATCTGCTAATTGATTTTTATGCCAATTGCCTTCCTTTAAAAAATGATGTATTACATCAATAACTATCGAAATATTTAAGGTTTTACTAAGCGTTGATAATTCCTTAAAAAAATTATAGTCTAAAAAATTACAAATTATTATATAGTTATTTTCTAAAGGCAACTTATTAAAAAGTAATTTAAAATCAAATATATCATCCGCTATAAATCGGATTGACTCTGCTCCTTTTTGTAAAGCTTCTTTTGCAATGTTGTTTACAATGTTCTCATTGTTAATAAAAAGTGTTTGACAAATTTTTGCAGACGTATTTTTAATAGGTATTCTTAAATTATCATGTGTTTTTTTATGATAAAAAGGCTGTATAGTGATACCTTCTAAAGTGCCTGAAAGTAGTGTTTTATTATAATCTGCTCCTTTTAAATCCATCTGTATTTTCTGCTTCCAACCTTTAGCCGAAACTTCATTAAACTCAGGAAAAATATTTACTTTACTCAAAATTAAAAGGCTTTTATTTATTAATGAGTACTAAAATAATGCGATTTATCTCAGCTCATTTCAAAATGTAAGTGATATTATTCAATACTATCAAACTCCACTATAAAAATATCTTCATTTTCTTTTTTCATTTTATATGTTTCTCTAGCGAATTTCTCTAATGATTTGGGATTTTTCAAATCTGTAAGCATTTTTTGATCTTTCTCAATTTCTTTTTTATAATATTTAGTGCTTAGCTCCAATTTTTCAATTTCATTATTTAATTCTCTATGGATCAAATAGGAATTTTCGTCAAAAAACAACATCCATACAATGAAGCTAATAAGAATTAGCAGCATGATTTTTTGCATTTTATTTAGTTTTCTAAGCATCTTTTAATAATTTTTCATTTATAACGGTTCGTACAATATCCACAGCAACAGTATTATACTTGTCATTTGGAATAATGATGTCTGCAAAGTTTTTTGTAGGCTCAATAAATTGTTGATGCATAGGTTTTAGCGTGTTTTGATACCTATCAAGCACTTCTTCCATATCTCTACCTCTTTCTTTAATATCTCTACGCATTCTTCTAATCAAACGTTCATCTGCATCGGCATGTACAAATATTTTTATATCAAACAAATCTAACAATTCTTTGTTATTGAATATTAAAATTCCTTCAACAATAACCACTTTTCTTGGGTGCGTTTTTAAGGTGTCTTTAATTCTATTATGCGAAACAAAAGAGTAAATTGGTTGTTCAATTACTTTGCCGCTTTTCAGTAATTTTAAGTCCTCAACAAGTAGCTTGAAATCAATTGATGATGGATGATCAAAATTTATTTTGGTTCTTTGGTCATACGATAAATCATCGGTTGCATTATAATACGAATCTTGAGAAATTACACAAACTTCATCAGGAGTTATTTCGTTTAAAATTTGTTCAACAACGGTTGTTTTACCAGAACCAGTTCCACCAGCGATACCTAAAATCAACATGTTTTTTGTTTTTCTGACAAAATTAAGGAATAAAATGGCAAAGTGAAACAGTTCTGCTTTAAAATTTGCTTTTATTTAAAAATAAACTGTTTTTTAATAATTATCCACATCGTAAACAAACCGTACAGGTCTAAATTCACTAATAGATTGAAAAGATGTTTTTATTTTTTTAAGAATCTCTTTAGATTGTTTAATGTTTTTATTTGGTGGTAACTTTATCAAAATATGACGGATATATTGATTTCTAACTCTAGCGACCGAAGGTGTTGTTGGACCTAAAACATATTCTCTAAATTGATTTCTAAACGATTTTGCTAACCATTCACTCGCTCTATTTACCTTATTATAATCCTTATGTTTTAGTGTTACTTTCACAGTTCTTAAAAGTGGTGGATAACTATACTGATAACGTTCCTCTAGTTGCTCTTTATACATTTCCGCATAACTATTTGTGCTTACTTGCTGTAATATTTGATGATGCGGATTATATGTTTGTATAACAACTTTACCTTGTTTTTTCACTCTTCCTGCTCTACCAGAAACCTGCACCATTAATTGAAAACTACGTTCGTGCGCTCTAAAATCAGGGAAATTTAGCATATTATCAGCATTTAATATCCCTACTAAGGTAACATTGGCAAAATCCAAACCTTTAGAAAGCATCTGTGTACCAACTAAAATGTCTATTTCTTGTGATTGAAAAGCCGATATTATTTTATGATACCCATATTTTCCACGCGTTGTATCTAAGTCCATTCTTCCAACTTTTACATTGGGGAAAATTTGCTGAACTTCTAATTCAATTTGCTCAGTTCCGTAACCTTTTGTACTTAACGATGTGCCTCCACAAGCATTACATATTTTTGGCATTGAACGAGCATAACCACAATAATGACATCTCAATTCACTTCTAAATTTATGATAGGTAAGACTCACATCACAGTTTTGACATTCTGGTGAAACACCACAGGTATTACAAGTAACAACAGGCGCAAAACCTCTTCTATTTTGAAATAAAATAACCTGTTCTTTATTATCTAATGTTTCTTGAATAATGGCTATTAATTCATCGGAAAAATGACCATTCATTCTCTTTTTACGGTATTTTTCTTTGATGTCAATCAGTTCAATTTTTGGCATCATTACATTACCAAATCGTCTTTTCAACGCTACAAAACCATATTTTTTTTGTTTGGCGTTGTAATAGCTTTCTATAGATGGCGTTGCGCTACCAAGTAACACTTTTGCTTGATGAAGTTTTGCTAAAACAATAGCCGAATCTCTTGCATGAAACCTTGGTGCTGGTTCATGTTGCTTATACGATTGTTCATGCTCTTCGTCCACAATTATCAAACCTAAATTGTGGTATGGTAAAAATACAGACGAACGTGCTCCTAAAATAATTTGTGTATTCTTCTTTTTATGGAGTAGATTTTTCCAAACTTCAACACGTTCATTTAATGAGTATTTTGAGTGAAAAACTGAAATATCTTCGCCAAAATAAATTTTTAATCTACTAATAAGTTGTGTGGTCAAAGCAATTTCTGGCACTAAATATAAAATTTGTTTGCCTTGCGATAAAGTTTCTTTGATTAATTTACTATAAATTTCAGTCTTCCCACTTGAAGTAACACCATGGAACAGACAAATATCTTTAGTTATAAATGAGTTTTTAATTTCCTGATAAGCTTCTTCTTGAAAATCGGACAGTTTTTTTAACTTATTCTTAGAGTTCCCGTGATTAACTCGATCTGTTTGGATATAATATATCTCAAAAATATTTTTATCAACCAACGCTTTAATAATTGCCGATGAAATATTAGCTATCTTCTCTAACGTTTTGACTTTTATTGGCTTTTTAGTACTCGCATCTAATGAAAAATAGTGCATCACAGCTTGTTTCTGTTTTTTTGCTCTAGTCAACTCGTCTAAAAGTATGCCTAACTTATTTTCGGAATTATAAGTATCATTTAATTTTACATACTTAATTAGCTTAGGCTTGTATTGCTCAAAAAATTCTTCTTTTACGGCAAGAACTCCTTTTTCCATTAAACTATTAAGTACTGGCAAAACTGTTTTTTTATTGAGTATATCACTTACCTCACTAATTTTTAAAATGGATTGTTTTTGGAGTGCTTCAAAAATTAAAAATTCATCATCATTTAAAATAGAATCATCCGTAAAACTTTCATTTCTGATGATTAACGTTTCGCTTTCAAGTAAAAATAAAGATGGTAAACCAGCTCGTAAAACATCACCAATAGTACATAAATAATAATCGGCAATCCAAGCCCATAATTTTAATTGATATTCATTTACAATAGGCTCATCATCTAAGATTTGATAAATATCTTTAGCCTCATAAACAGTTGGTTTATCTTGATGAATTTTATAAACCAAAGCCGTATAAATTTTAGATTTTCCAAATGGCACAGCAACACGCATACCAACTTTCAGAAAATCAGATTCTGCTTCGGTTATTCTATAAGTGAATAAGCGTTCGAGTGGTTTTGGTAATATGACGTTTATAAAATGGATAATGCCTATTTAAAAAGTTCATACTCGCCTTTCAATCTAAGCGTAACAACAATATCTTCATTGGTTTCATTTCTAAAATACCAACCATGTTTCCCTTCAAATGGAGCCGTTAATGTACCTGCCATATTATTTGAGTAAGCAAGTGTATAGCTTTCGTAAAAAACATTTTCTGGCGGATTTTCTTGTTTAACTTCGCCATGAAAATCAATATAAACAATCCCTTTATCAGTTGACCATTCATATTTTACACTTCCGTATTTTAGTATTTTAAACTTGTATTCAATTCCTTTTTTAGCTGGAACAGTTATTTTTATAGTATCTTGTCTTTTAGAAAATTGCTCTTTTGGAGCTGTATTATTTGCTTCAATTGGTTTTGGTACATTTGCAGGAGAACCTATTTTTTCAAGAGTGATTTTTTTAAAATTCAACACCGAGTTTTGACTATTACCTTTTGTTTTAGTATCGTCTTGATAAAGCCTACCAAAACCAAACAGCTTACCTGTTCCTAATGGATCAATACCATATTCTGCTGGTAATACAGCTGTTATTAATACTATAAACCCAATTACCAAAGCAATAATAACGGATTTTAAAAGTTGCTTTTTATTCAATAAAGCTTGCTTGTTATGTGTCATAATTATATATTTAAGAAATGAAATATCCCGTCATTTGAAAACCGAATAATAAAAATCCTGATGCCATTAAAAGCATATTGGTTATTTTGGAAAATTTGAGGTAACTAGCATGTCTTCGCCAAAAGGAAATGACTAATAATATCAATCCTAAAGCTAAGAATTGCCCAATTTCTACACCTAGATTAAAGCCCAGTAAATTTACAAACAAGCCTTCTTGGTCAAATTCAAACTCTTGTAATTTGGTTGCTAGTCCAAAGCCATGAAACAATCCGAAAATTAAAACAGCCACTTTAGTATTAGGCTGAAAACCTAAAAACTGTTTAAATCCACCCAGATTATCAAAACCTTTATATACAATTGATAAGGCAATTATAGCATCAATAATATATGCATTCACATTAATATCTGCCATGACGCCAAATAATAATGTTGCACTATGACCAATAGTAAAAAAACTTACATAAATTAAAATTTCTCTTGTTTTATACAAAAAAAAGATAACGCCAATTAAAAAAAGCAAGTGATCATAACCTGTAATCATGTGTTTTGCACCAATATATAAAAATGGTCCAAAGGCAATTCCTTTATTAGATTTTAAAAATGATTGTGTCTCATCATCAACTCCATGCGCATTCGCAAACAAAGACACCAAACAAAGTAAAAAAACTAAAATAGGTGTACTTCTTTTTTTTATTTTCATACGTTCATTCTTATCGTTATTCCATCTTCCTAAAGGGAAGAAACTTTCAGTTTTTATTAAATGGAACAATATTAAATATCATTATTGGTTTTGTAATTTACTATTTCACAATTAGTATAACATCTACGATCTAACTGTCTTTTATCGCCCAATTAACAATTATGGCTCTCCATTTTCATCAGTTATCGGTTATTATTATTCACTATCAAAAGCCAAACTGTATAGCAAAATAGTACGATTTGTAAAACTAAGACTAAAATTGGAACTATTTCAACAAAAATACCAAAATTTTAGCATTTCTTAATCAACATTTAATATATATTTGCAGGTATAAAAAACAATAATTATGCAAACAGACTCTTTTGTATTCAGACATTTAGGACCTCGCAAAAACGAAGTTACAGAAATGCTTACATCTATTGGTGTTAACTCTTTAGATGAATTAATTCATAAAACAATTCCAACAGATATTCGCCTTAATAAAAGATTAGATTTACCAAGGTCTTTAAGTGAAATAAACTTTGCAAAACACATCAATGAGCTTGCTCAAAAAAACAAAGTATATAAATCTTATATCGGTCTTGGTTATAACGAATCTATTTTACCTGCCGTTATTCAAAGAAATATTTTTGAAAACCCAAGTTGGTACACTTCCTATACGCCATATCAAGCAGAAATTTCTCAAGGACGCTTAGAAGCACTTTTAAATTACCAAACAATGGTTTGTGATTTAACAGGTTTTGAAATGGCAAATTCTTCTTTATTAGACGAAGGAACTGCTGCTGCCGAAGCAATGATTATGTTAGTAAATGACCGTACAAGGGCACAAAAAAAATCAAATGCAAGTCGTTTTTTTGTGTCCGAAGAATTATTACCTCAAACTATTTCTATCTTACAAACAAGAGCAACACCTCTTGGTATTGAATTAATCATTGGCAATCATAATAATATTACATTAAACGATGATTTTTTTGGTGCAATTGTACAATATCCTGCAAAAAACGGGCAAGTTTACGATTACACTCATTTTATTGAAAATGCAAAACAAACGGACACAAAAGTTGTTGTTTGTGCCGATTTATTAAGCTTAACCTTATTAAAATCTCCAGAACAAATGGGTGCAGCGATAGCTGTAGGAACAACTCAAAGATTTGGAATTCCGTTAGGTTATGGTGGTCCACATGCTGGATACTTTGCAACATCATCACATTATAAAAGAAAAATACCAGGACGAATTATCGGAGTAAGTGTTGATGCAAATGGCAATAGAGCATTACGAATGGCTTTACAGACTAGAGAACAACATATTAAGCGAGAAAAAGCAACTTCAAATATTTGTACAGCTCAAGTATTATTAGCTGTTATGGCAGGAATGTATGCCGTTTATCATGGTAAAGATGGTGTTTTATACATCGCAAAAAAAATACATTCTTTTGCAAACACATTAAATGAAGGAATCAAAAAACTCGGATTAAAACAGCACAACACTTCATTTTTTGACACCTTAAAAATAACTGTAAGTAGTAGTGAAAGAACACAACTTATTGCACATAGAAAAAAAATGAATTTTTTAACAATAGACGAAACAACTATTGGAATTTCACTTAACGAAGCAACAACATTAAGACATATAAATGTTATTTTAGGTATTCTAGCTAAAGCGGAACATATCACTCACAAATACTTAGATAGCTGCACTATTTGTATTAATATTGACGAAAAATCTCAAAGACAAACACCTTTTTTAACGCACGAAGTATTTAATAAATACCATTCGGAAACCGAAATGATGCGTTATATAAAAAGATTAGAAAATAAAGATATTTCTTTAACAGACTCAATGATTCCATTAGGTTCTTGTACTATGAAATTAAATGCAGCTTCCGAAATGCTGCCTTTAAGTACTAGTTTATGGAATAATATTCATCCGTTTGTACCAAAAAATCAAGCTTTAGGTTACAGAGAAATGTTAATAAACCTAGAAGAGTACCTTAATGTAATTACAGGCTTTGACGCAACCTCTTTACAACCAAATTCAGGTGCTCAAGGCGAGTTTGCAGGCTTAATGGTTATTAGAGCTTTTCATAAAAGTAATAACGAATCGCATAGGAATATTTGTTTAATTCCAGCATCTGCTCATGGTACAAATCCAGCATCTGCTGTAATGGCAGGAATGAAAGTTGTTGTTACAAAAACAAACGAAGATGGTAATATTGATGTAAACGATTTAAAAGAAAAAGCCGAATTTCATAAAGATAATCTAGCTGCATTAATGGTTACTTATCCTTCTACACACGGTGTATTTGAATCTGCAATTCAAAAAATAACCCATATTATCCATGAAAATGGCGGTCAGGTTTATATGGATGGCGCAAACATGAATGCGCAAGTTGGACTTACAAACCCAGCAAAAATTGGTGCCGATGTCTGTCATCTAAACTTACATAAAACATTCGCAATCCCTCATGGTGGTGGCGGACCAGGAGTTGGACCTATTTGTGTTAAACAACATTTAGCCGAGTTTTTACCTACAAACCCACTAATTGAAACTGGAGGAGAAAATGCTATATCTGCAATTTCTTCAGCACCTTACGGATCTGCTTTAGTAGATTTAATTTCGTATAGCTATATTAGAATGCTAGGTCATGAAGGTTTAACACAAGCTACAATTTATGCTATTTTAAATGCAAACTATTTAAAATCCAAACTAGAAAAACATTACAAAATTCTTTATGCAGGAGAAAAAGGATTTGTAGCTCATGAAATGATTGTAGATTTTAGAGAATTTAAAGCAAAGGGAATCGAAGTAACCGATGTAGCAAAAAGACTAATAGATTTTGGCTTTCACGCACCAACTGTTTCTTTTCCTGTTGTAGGCACACTTATGATTGAACCAACCGAAAGCGAATCTAAAGAAGAAATTGATCGTTTTGTAGCAGCAATGATTCAAATTAAAAAAGAAATTGATACTTATGTTGATGGAGAAGATTCTGTATTAAAAAATGCTCCTCATACTGAAGAAATGCTAACTAATGATGTGTGGGAATTTAGCTACTCTCGCCAAGAAGCAGCATTTCCATTAGAATGGATTAAAGGTAATAAATACTGGGCTCCTGTTAGAAGAGTAGATGACGCTTATGGTGACAGAAACTTGGTTTGTTCTTGTCTCCCAATTGAATCTTACATGGATTAATTTACTGTTATTCCTACATTTATTTATAGGGATATAGAAACACATAAAGCTTAAAAATGAACATAAAAAATTATATATTCGATTTTGGTGATGTCTTTATCAACTTAGACAAACTTGCAACACAACAAGAATTATTAGAATTAGGAATGACTGATTTTACTGATGAAATGATGTCGAAAAATAAAAATTATGAAAAAGGCTTGTTATCAACCGAAGAATTTCTTGATTATTATCAAAGTCAATTTCCGAACGCTAGTAAAGATGAATTAAAAACAGCATGGAATAAAATATTACTTGATTTTCCATTATACAGGTTAGAATTTATTGAGAATTTTTCTAAAAACCACAACTGCTATTTATTGAGTAACATCAACGATATGCATTTAGAGTATATAAAAAATCAATTGGGTACTGAATTTTACAATCGATTTATAAATTGTTTTAAAAAAGTGTATTACACACACCAAATTAACTTACGAAAACCTAATTTAGAAATATTTAACTATGTTTTCAAGGACTCAAACCTTCAACCAACAGATTGTTTTTTTATTGATGACACTTTAGAGAATATAGATGCAGCAATACAGTTAGGTGTTACATGTTGGCATATTAATCCTTTTGATGATGATATTATTCTACTAGAAGAAATACTAAGCAACTTAAATAATTAGTTCTTTTTTAATAAACTCAA
>CAYOFS010000015.1:0-23647 GCA_964403095.1 uncultured Flavobacteriaceae bacterium
CAACATCTGCAAAATCGGCTAGATTAAGATTTGTACTTGCTGTTGCAGCCCAACCTCCTTTATTATCAAAATCAACTACACGCATTTCATTAAACCAAAGTTCTGCACTTTGAGCAACACTACTATTATTTTTAACACCAAGCATCATAGTTTTTACTTTAGATAAGCTAGGATTTCCTTTTACATACAGTTTAAATGTACCAAAATCTTTCCCGTCTATTCCTCCATTTGTAAGTGTTGGATATAGGACATTTGGAGCAGCTGCAGTTGCATCTTTAAAACGTTCTAATCTTAATTTTCCAAATTCTTCTAAAGCAGCTTCGATATTATTTTTCCATAATTCTTCCCTATCAGTTGTATTGGTTTCCGAAATTAATAAAGGCACTTCGATTTGATAATAATTATCTTTAATGTCATTACCTAAACGTATAATTGCTGATAAATCTCCATCGTTTAAATTTGGATCATTTAAAGTTCTTTCGCCTAAATGCACAAACATTTTGAATTTTTTGAACATTCGCATATCAAAAGTAGTGTTTTTAAATACCGCTCTTGTTCCATTAGGTTCTAAACCTTTTATTTTCATACTCAAAGATTGCTCATTTTGTCTTTGAACAGATGTGTTACCTCTAAGTCTTTCTTGTTCTACTCCTGGAGGCATTTGATATCTAGGTTGATTCTCGAATAAATTAACCACACCTACTTCAAAATTTTGATTTTGATCAACCGTTAAGTTTTCTAAAGCTGGGTCGGTTGGTAAAGGCTCTGCTAAAATTTTAGTATATCGCCTCCAATTACCTCTAACCAATTCTAAGTTTGCAAGACGTACAACTACAGGTATTTTAAATTTGGTTAAGAAAATTCGCATAAAACGAATAGAGTTAAAACTTGAAATACCACCAACTTCAATTCCTGCATTATCTGGATCTAAATTATTAATAGTCTGAATAGGAATTCTGAATTGATACCAAGTAAAATCTTTTGCTATACCATTTGGTAAGGTTTGTGTTTTGGTAACTTTATCAATTATATAATTAGTACCAACCGCCATGTTTTCTTCTAATTTTATCTTGTATTGATAATATGCTTCGGCAGTACTCATTGTTTGATCTCTATTCAAATCTTCCGTATCGGGATATTGTGTACCAATTGTTGGGTATGATTCTGTAGAATTATTTAATGTAGGTGAATTACCCTGTGTACGATTGTAGTTCTTATATCTTGTAAGTATAGACGCATTAATATTATCTAAACGTGACGATCTATAAAATTCATAGTTGTCGTTTGCTGGGTCATTACTATTTAATTCTGCTGGTAAAGTTCCATAAAGACTTGTTAGATTTGTTCTTTCGTTAGTGTCATTTCTTCCATCTAAACCTAAATCTTGATTTGGTCTTTCATTGTCTTCTTCGGTAAAAGCGTTAATTAACGATTGGATTGTAGGCACTACAGAATAGCTTGTTTCGTCAACATTCTGACCTATTATTTGATTACCATCTGCTGGTAATCCATTTTCAAACATTCTTCGTCCATCATGTAAAATGTCTTCAGAAATATTACCAAGATTAAAATACAATTCTCCTTCAAAATCAGTTGCAGGATTTATAGTTGCTGGTGCTCCTTCTTCTTGAGTAATAGAATAATTTTCAAAAGGATCCATCATCCAAAATTGAATATATTCTACATTTGCCTGTTGAAAATCGGTTGTAGTTAAAGCACGCATAATTCCTCCCCAATTATCTTCTGGATTGGTAAATTTCCCTGTTGAAGAGTCTACATTATCTGTTTCAAAATTGTATGTTCCTCTTTCTTGTGGATAATATGCTAAATCTAAAGATTGAATAATATTAGATTGTGATACGTCAATATCTTGATCTGGGAACAATTCGGCATATTCGATACGTCTCGTTTCTGCTCTTGACAGTTCATTATCATCAACACTATCTGGTCTTAACGTTGAACCATAAAATAAGCGATCAATTGAGTACCAATTAAAACGAGCTCTACGATTACCAAATTGAAAATTTGAAACAGAATCATTATTATCAATAAAATTAAGTATAGGTTGGTTATCTGGCATACTCGCCATCTTCCATTGTATAGGAGAATCTATATTTAATGGTATTTGTGTACTTTCAAAATCATCTAAATACGAAGCTGCCTCTCCGTTTAATTCAATCCCACTTGGTGAACTTGGCATTAAATATGCTGCCTCGGCTCTAATAGAAAAATTAGAAGGAGAGTCAGTATCAATATTTGGTAAATGATTTATCCATTTAGTTAATTTTGGTACTTCGGTTGTGTAAGTAAGGTTTAAACCTGTAATAGAATTATTTACTGGCTCTGCTCCAAATTGTGCTTTTTGGGTAAATGGTTTTTCATTTAAATTTAGGTATGTTGCACCAATAGCAAATCTATCTGAAAATTTATGCTGTATATCTACTCCATAAAAGGTACGATTTTGTGTTGAAAAAGCATTGTTTGTTTCAACAGATACTTGAATTGGAGCGTTTGAAGATATTAATGAAGGGTTAATAATTTGTACATTTCCTATTTGATAATCTACTACATAATCTACACCTTCTACAAGGTTTCTTCCTCCAGTTGTTACTACTACAGAACCTCTTGGAACATTAAAAGCGCCTAATGGAATTCCGTTTTGACCTTCGGATTTATAATATCCTTTTATTAAATATTTATCTTTTGATTGAAAGTTGTTTTGAGCATCTGCTTGTGTTCTAGCGTACATTTCCCTAAATATGAAATTTTCATCATTGACATGTGTAAGCAAACCTGCCCCTTCAATTCCATCTAAATAATTCCCAAACGGCTCAATAACTGGAAAAAACACTAGTCCTTTTTGTGAATTTACCGTAATCCCTTCTACATAATCAAAGAATCCATCGCCACTTAGCTCTGCATTATTTGATGAATCTAACCTGTCAACACGTAATAAATTCAAAAGTGGTTTACTATTAATATTAGGAGTCTCTACATTTTGTAAAGTGTTCAACGGAACACCTGTTAAATCATCTTGAAATAAAATTTCTAATCTAAATCCGTCAGGATTCATTTGGTAGGAACGTAAATCATACACGTTCTTCATCATTAAATTCCACATGTGTGATGTGGTCGAAATAATTTCTGGTCGTAATAATTTTAATACCAAATTGGCTGGAGCAACTACACCATTATCCGATAATTCTCCAACAGTATACACTTGTCCGTTTTCGGTATATTCATAAGCAACTGCTAAAATTTCACTTTCGGCTAAAGCTCTATTTAACGAAATATATCCAAGTTGTCGTTGCAGTGTAAAATCTGTTCCAACAACTAATTTTCTTGCATTCTCCAAAACAGTATAATCTGCACCTTGACTAAAACCAGACAATCCAAAACTATTAAAAGCACTAGAAACAGTATTAAACGATCTTATATCACCGTTTATAGCCAGTAAGTTGTTTAAGCTATTCGCTTGATTTGAAGGGTCTTGACCTGTAAATCCACCAACACTAGGATTGGTTACAAGGTTAGAATCCCTTTCGGCTAAATCAGCAATAGCAACAACATTACGAACATTTTCGGTTTGGTTATTTCTATTTGTTACCCAAATTTCAACACGTGTAATATCAATAGCACTATTAATTAACGGAAAATTTAATAAGGCTTTATCGTAATCTTTTCTAAAGCGTTGTGATAAGAAAAAGTGTCTGTCTTTATCATAATCACTTGCTTTTAGCTCAAATTCATGAACGGTTGCTCCACCTTGCGCAGCTACACTTCTAGTTTGAGATTGTTGTTTAGCTCCAACCATGGTTATTTCGGTTGCTCCAAATTGTAATTTTACTTTTGCTCCAAATAAATTTTGCGCTCCTTTTATTAAAGAGCTTTGCAATGGCATACTTACATTACCTACTTCAATTTTTTGAAGAATATCATCTTCAGTTGGTGTGTATTCTAACTTTATTAAATTTTGAAAATCAAAGGTTGATTGTGTGTCATAATTAATATTAACAGCTAAACGAGTACCTACTTTAGCGTTAATACTTGCACTTATTTGCTGATCGAAATCAAAAGTTGTACTGCTTCGTAAATTTTCTGACAATCTTGGGTTTTCAGTTTTTTGATATAACACGCCAAATTTAACCAATACATTTCCTTGCGCATTAACTTCAATTTCGTTGGAACCAAAGAGGCTTTCAAAAAACTTAGAGTTTATATAATATTTTGGAAGTAAATCTTTTTTAGCATCATCGCTGTTTTTTTTCTTTCCATCAATTGCACTAATTTTCGTTTTATAATAATCAACTATATCTCGTTTTAAGCGATATTCTTCATACTCTTTTGCAGTCATGTAAATAGGTCTTTTTACGTAAAAATCACCTACTTTTTCCATGAAAATATATTTCCCTGTTTCTTGGTCGTAAATTACTTCTGAATTAGCACTATTTAAAAATAAGCCTCCATTTTGATTTACATTAAAATTATAAGGTAAGGGAGGAATTGAATCTGTTGCTACTATATTTTCTTGTGCTTGCACATAAAAAACCGATAATAAAAACAGTACTGTTATGCGTATTATATATATTTTATTCACGTTGTTTTTCAAAATTTACAAGTTTTTAAGTGCTTGTTTTATTACATTTTCAAGACTTAAGTTTGGTGTACCTTGCATTATTTTAATTAGTAATTTATCTACTTGTCGTTTCGTATATCCTAAGACTTCTAAAGCAGATAACGCTTCATCTTTAATAGTATTGTGAGAAGTGCCAATTGAATCTTCATCAACAACATAGGTTTTTAATATTTTATCTTTTAAATCTATAATTACACGTTGTGCTGTTTTTGCTCCAATCCCTTTAACTGATTGTATTGTTGGTGTGTCTTCGGTTGCAATTGCTTGTTGAATTTGTTCTGAAGTCATTGAAGACAGCATGGTTCTAGCAATGCTTGGACCAACTCCTGAAACGGATATTAAAAGTCTAAATATTTCTCTTTCTAATTTACTGATAAAACCAAATAAGGTATGTGCATCTTCCCTAATGGAAAGGTGTGTATATAAAAGTACATTTTCTTGATCTGGAATTTTTGAAAATGTATTTAACGAAATATTTAAAAAATAACCAATACCATTAGCTTCTATAATGGCATTTGTAGGCGTTTTTTCTATTAGTTTTCCTTTGATGTAGCTAATCATTTTTTATAAAATAGATTAAGAGGTCAAATGTAAGGAAATAATTTATGCTAATTTGCTTGATTTATCATTTTATTGATTTGTAAAAATATTACAGGTTCTACTCTACTGCAAAATTAATGGTAATTTAAGTGTCATCCCTACAGAATCAGTGCTTTTATAAATAATAAACTTGTATCATAAAATTTCTACCTATACAGAAGTAACATTATAAATATATTGATTTTCTCTACTAAAATTGTAGTAAATCATTTATTTAAAACAACTATTTTCTATATTTATTAATAGCTTCTTTAATTTTTTGGATTCTATTTTCTGGATCTGGATGTGTTGATTGCATTTCCGGTACTCTTTTTCCTCCACTTGATGCTTTTAAAATTTTCATTACACCAATCATTTCTTCAGGTTTATAGCCCGCATCTAATAAAAATTTAACAGCTAATTCATCTGATTCTAACTCATCTTGTCTTCCATATTTCATATTTACCATATTCCCAATTTGAGCAGCCATTTGACCTGCTTCTCCACCACCGCCAGCCATTACAGCAGTAATCAAACCTTGTGTCAATCCTTGTTTTGCCATGCGTTCAGCAGAATGCCTTCCTAAAACATGACCAATTTCATGACCTAAAACTCCTGCTAGCTGATCTTCGTTTTGTAATTTAGAAAACAATGCATAGGTAATAAAAATTTGTCCACCAGGTAAAGCAAAAGCATTAATAGCCTGTGGATCACGTAACAAATGAAAATCATAACGATAAGGTGTTTCTTTAGCTATACTTGTATTTACCAATTGCTGCCCTACTTTATCTACTAAAGCTTGATATTCGTGATTTGGATGCAAACCACCGTGTCTTTGAGCCATTGTTGGAGCAGATTGTAAACCCATTCTCACCTCTTCATTAGGCGTTAAAGTAACGTGTTGTTTCTTACCCGTATAAGGGTTTACTTCGGTATTTGAATAAAACTTAAATAATGCAAACAATGCTATACCTGCAAAAATCAATAAACGAATTTTAATATTCCCTCCTCTTCCTCTCATGTTTTTTTAATGTAATGGTTAAGATTGTAAAAATACAAAAAAATAGTTCTAAAAAACATCGCTTTTAAATATTTAGTATTTTTGTATCTTTACATAAATATTTATTTTTAATGAAACCAGAATTTTTAAAAGCATTACCAAAACATCTTCATGTATTTACTATGAAGCAACCTTATGACGACTACACTGCTAAAAATCAGGCTGTTTGGCGTTATGTTATGCGAAAAAGCACCACTTTTCTATCTAAAGTTGCTCATAAATCTTACTTAAAAGGTTTAGAAGAAACAGGTGTATCGGTAGATTCTATTCCACGAATGCAAGGTATGAATCGAATTTTAAAAAAAATTGGCTGGCAAGCTGTATCGGTTGATGGATTTATTCCACCAAATGCTTTTATGGAATTCCAAGCATATAACACACTAGTTATTGCAGCCGATATAAGAACTGCAAAGCATATTGAATATACTCCAGCTCCAGATATTATTCACGAAGCAGCTGGTCATGCGCCTATAATTGCAAACCCAGAATATGCTGAATATTTACGTAGATTTGGAGAAATTGGATCTAAAGCAATTTCATCAGCGAAAGATTATGAACTTTATGAAGCTATTAGACATTTGTCTATTATAAAAGAAAATCCAAATACGCCTAAAAAAGATATTTTAGAAGCGGAAAATATTATTACAAATATCACTTCTAATATGGGAACTCCAAGTGAAATGGCTAAAATTAGAAATCTACATTGGTGGACTGTTGAATATGGATTAATTGGTGATTTGAAAAATCCTAAAATTTATGGTGCTGGACTATTGTCTTCTATTGGTGAAAGCAAATGGTGCTTAAGTAAAGAGGTTATCAAGCTACCTTATTCTATCAAAGCATCAGATATGGCTTTTGACATTACCAAACCTCAACCTCAATTATACGTTACTCCAGATTTTGCTCATTTAAGCTTAGTTTTAGAAGAGTTTGCCGATACTATGGCTTTAAGAAATGGTGGTTTAAAAGGCGTGGAAAGATTGATTGATTCTAATGATTTAGGAACTATTGAATTGAGTACTGGCATACAAATATCAGGTAATTTTACTCGAGTAATTGATGATGAAAATTACCATGCTATTTATTTTCAAACAACTGGTCCAACTGCTTTAGCATATAAAAACAAACAACTTATAGGTCACGGAAAAGAATATCATGCAGATGGTTTTGGTTCTCCTGTAGGTAAGTTAAAAGGAATCAACATTGCTATTGAAGATATGTCGCCAACGGATTTAGAGGCTTATGGTATTTATGAAGGCAAGCAAATCACACTTAATTTTAAAAGAGGTATTACTGTAACTGGTGAAATTATTACAGGTAAAAGGAATCTTCAAGGTAAAATAATTATGATTTCTTTTAAAAATTGCACGGTAAAATATGGTGATGAAGTTTTATTTCAACCAGAATGGGGAATTTACGATATGGCAATTGGCGCAAATATTACTTCTGCTTATTCTGGTATCGCTGACCCTGACAGTTATGAATTAACTTATGAAGCTCCAAAAGAAAAAACACACAAAATTGAATATTCTAATGAACAAAAAGATATCCATAAATTATATCAACAAGTACGTGATATGCGTGAGAATAAAAACATAGATACATATGAGTTAGCTTTAATTTTTAATAAAATAAAAGATTCGGACAAAGAGTGGCTTTTAGCTTTAGAAGTTTATGAATTGGTTTCAGATTTAGATAATTCTCTAAAAACCAATACTCTATACTATCTAAATCAAAATTTAAAAGGGGAATATGGCAATTTAATTAAAGATGGGGTGGAGTTGATTTATTAACCCGAAGTAATACCAATTCTATTTATGTAAAAACAAAAACTCTTTTATCCATTACGCCGACTTTTAGATTTATTTAAAACATTAAATAAACCTCGTAAATTATAAAAATTTACGAGGTTTATATATCCTAACTGAATGCTTGTGCTTATTTCAATTTTTTCTTGACTTCTACTTCTTGATAAGCCTCAATAACATCTAACTCTTTAATATCGTTATAATTTTTGATTTGCATACCACATTCGTAGCCTTTAGCTACTTCCTTGGCATCATCTTTTTCTCGTCTTAAAGCAGAAAGTTCGCCAGCATAAACAACAACATTATCACGTATTAAACGTATTTTAGACTTGTTAGTTACTTTACCTGTTAACACCATACAACCTGCAATAGTACCTACCTTAGAAATTTTAAACAATTGTCTAATTTCAGCAGTACCTGTAATTTCTTCAACTATATCTGGAGAAAGCATTCCTTCCATAGCATCTTTAACATCATCAATTACTTGATAAATAATAGAATAATTTCTAATATCAATTTCTTGCTCGGTTGCTAAAGCTGCTGCTTTACCTTGTGGTCTAACATTAAACCCTATAATAATTGCATCAGAAGCCGAAGCTAACAATACATCCGATTCGGTTATTGCACCAACGCCTTTATGTATAATTTTAACTTCAATTTCTTCGTTAGATAATTTTTGTAATGAATCAGTTAAAGCTTCAACCGAACCATCTACATCACCTTTTAATATTATATTCAACTCTTTAAAGTCTCCTAAAGCGATACGTCTTCCAATTTCATCAAGTGTAATATGTTTTGTTGTTCTAACGGATTGTTCACGTTGTAATTGAGCACGTTTACTAGCGATACTTTTTGCTTCACGCTCATCATCAAATACATTAAATTTATCACCTGCTTGTGGCGCTCCATCTAGACCAAGAATAGAAACTGGTGTTGAAGGTCCAGCTTCTTTAACCGAATTTCTTCGTTCATCATGCATTGCTTTTATTTTACCACTATGTGTACCAGCCAATAGATAATCACCTATTTTTAAAGTTCCTGCTTGTACTAAAATTGTAGTAACATATCCTTTACCTTTATCTAATTGCGCCTCTACAACAGCACCAACAGCTCGTTTATTAGGATTTGCTTTAAGATCAAGCATTTCGGTTTCTAAAATGATTTTTTCTAATAACTCATCAACCCCTGTACCTTGTTTAGCAGATATATCATGTGATTGTACACTTCCTCCCCAATCTTCTACTAAGATATTCATTTGAGAAAGCTCTTCTTTTACTTTATCTGGATTTGCTCCTGGCTTGTCAATTTTATTAATTGCAAATATCATTGGAACTCCTGCAGCTTGTGCGTGACTAATTGCTTCTTTTGTTTGAGGCATTATAGAATCATCGGCAGCAATTACAATTACAACTACATCGGTAATTTGAGCTCCACGAGCACGCATTGCTGTAAAAGCCTCGTGACCTGGAGTATCTAAGAAGGTAATTTTACCTCCACTTTGTAATTCAACTGAATACGCGCCAATATGTTGTGTTATTCCACCTGCTTCACCTGCAATTACGTTTTCTTTACGAATATAATCTAACAAAGATGTTTTACCATGATCAACATGCCCCATTACAGTTACAATTGGAGCTCTTGACACTAAATCTTCGACTGAATCTTCTTCAAACTCAATAGATTCTTCTACTTCGGCGCTTACAAATTCAACAGTATGGCTAAATTCATCAGCAACGATAGTAATTGTTTCTGCATCTAAACGCTGATTCATAGTAACCATCATACCTAAAGACATACATGCAGAAATAATTTGTGTTACCGATACATCCATCATTGTTGCAATTTCATTAACAGTAACAAATTCAGTTACTTTTAACACTTTACTTTCTGATGCTTGTTGTTCTAAATCTTTTTCGGATTGTTGCTTATGTAGATCTCTTTTATCTCTTCTG
This sequence comes from uncultured Flavobacteriaceae bacterium, assembly GCA_964403095.1. GTDB lineage: Bacteria > Bacteroidota > Bacteroidia > Flavobacteriales > Flavobacteriaceae > S010-17. Next base: position 10,036 of record CAYOFS010000015.1, read on the forward strand.
TACTTAGCTCCTTTACCTTTTTTAGTTTTACCTTGTAAACGTTCTAAAGTTTCACGTACCTGATTTTTGATTTCTTCTTCAGTAGGCTCTACCTTAACAACTGGCTGTCTTCCTTTACTAAATTTACTACTACCACTTTTTTGTCCGCTTCTTGATTTATTAAATGGACTTCCTCCTGGTTTACTTATACGTTTACGCTTAGGTCTAGCACTATTAGCTACTGGTTTTTTATCCGTAGGTTTTTTCTTAGGTTTATTAAATTGAGTTAAATCAATTTTCGCGCCGGTTGCTTTAAATCCTTTTAATTTTTGATATTGTGTAGTGATTTTTTCTGGCTCAGTTGGAGTTTCAACTTTTGGACTTATAGTTTCTGCTGTTTTTTCAACATCTTTCGGTTCTACTACCTCTTTAACTTTTTTCACTGCTTCTTTTTTCACTTCCTTAGAAGGGGTTTCTACTTTTGCAGTAGTCCTTTTTGGCTTATGAGTAGAATCTACATCAATTTCACCTAATTTTTTCAAACCAGATAACTTTGGTGTAGCTGTTTTAATTGTTTCCTTAACTTCAACTTCTGGCTTAGGAGTTTCTTTTACTTCAACTTTAGGTTCTGTTATTTTTGGCTTAGCTGAAAGGTCAATTTTACCAACTTTTTTTAATCCTGAAATTTGTTCAGATTCGGTTTTGAAAATTTCTTTCTTTTTAGCTTCTTCAGCAGCAATTCTTTTAGTTTCTTGTTCCTTCTCTAAATTTTTACGAATTGCTTCTTTTTCTTTTCTTTTTTCTTCTCCAATTTCTCTAGAATCTAATTTTCTAGACTTGTCAGATTGGAATTCATCCGAAAGCATGCCGTATATTTCTTCCGATATTTTTGTAGTTGGTCTTGCTTCAATAGCAATTTCCTTACTAGTAAGGAATTCTACAGCTCTATCAAGAGATATATTAAATTCACGTAAAACTTTATTTAGCCTTTGTTCTTTAGCCATAAACTTATTTTATTTGTACTTCTAATTTTTTATATAGAAACGTATTGTTTCTCTTTTGCCTTAATTCTTCTATAAAAGAATGTTTAAAGCAATTTTAACTTTCAAATTCTTCTTTCAATATTCGTTGTAACTCAACAATCGTTTCTTCTTCTAAATCAGTATGCTTTACCAAAAATGCAACTTCTTTTTCTAATACACTTTTTGCTGTATCTAAACCTGCTCCCTTAAGTTCTGCAATTACCCAATCTTCAATTACATCGTTAAATTCGGTTAATTCAACATCTTCATCGTCCATTCCTTCACGTTGTACATCTAGCTCATAACCAGTTAACATACTTGCTAAACGGATATTCACTCCACCTCTACCAATTGCTTTTGAAACTTCTTCTGGTTTTAAAAATACATTTGCTCTTGGTTTCTCTCCATCTATAACTTCTTTAAACTCAACGCTAACTACTTTAGCAGGACTTAAAGCTCTTGCTACAAATAGATTTTCGTTTTTAGTATAGTTTATTACGTCAATATTTTCATTACCTAATTCTCTTACAATTCCGTGAATACGAGATCCTTTCATACCTACACATGCACCAACTGGATCAATTCTATCATCATACGAATCAACAGCTACCTTTGCTTTTTCACCTGGTATTCTTGCTACTTTTTCTATAGTAATAAGACCGTCAAATACTTCTGGGATTTCTTGTTCAAATAATTTTATTAAAAATTCAGGAGCTGTTCTTGAAAAAATAATGGCAGGTTTATTACCTCTTAACTCTACTAATTTAATAATTCCTTTAACATTGTCTCCTTTTCTAAAATAATCTGAACGTATTTGTTCACTTTTAGGAAGTATTAATTCATTTCCATCATCATCTAATAGGATAACGGCATTATGACGTACGTGATGTACTTCTGCTGTATATAACTCACCTTCTAATTCTTTAAATTGCTTAAATAAATTGGTATTATCGTGTTCGTGAATTTTAGAAATCAAATTTTGACGTAGTGCTAATATTGCTCTTCTACCTAAATCTACTAATTTCACTTCTTCGGATAAATCTTCTCCAACTTCGAAATCGTCTTCAATTTTTTGAGCGTCATCTAAAGACACTTCTGCATTTGAATCTTCAACCTCTCCATTTTCTACAATTATTCTATTTCTCCAAATTTCTAAATCGCCTTTATCAGGATTTATAATGATATCAAAGTTTCCATCAGAACCATATTTTCTTTTTAATGCGGCTCTAAAAACTTCTTCTAAAATAACCATTAAGGTTGCTCTATCTATCCTTTTATCATCTTTAAATTCTGAAAATGAATCAATTAATGCTATATTTTCCATTTTACGATTTTATTTTATTTATTTTACTTGATAACATCATAATCTACTTTAATTATTTATTTAAAATACAATTTTAACTTTTGCTTCTATAATATCTTTAAACGCTACTGTTGCGTTTTTAGTAACTGTTACTTTGCCTTTACCAATTGGCTTTGGCTCTCTAGCTTTCCATTCTAACTCAATATCGTTTTCATTTACTTTAATTAAAGTGCCCTCAAACTTTTCGGTTAATGTTTTTAGCTTAACAATTCTACCAATATTTTTATTATACTGACGAATAATTTTTATCGGAGCAGCAATGTCTGAAGAACTCACTTCTAAAGAAAAATCTTCTTCATCTCTATCCAAATCATTTTCAATATACCTACTTATTCTGATGCACTCTTTTAAATTAATTCCGTCATCACCATCTAAAGTGATATTAATTTTATTGGCATCGGAAAATTTTACATCTACTACAAAAAGCGATTCGTTTTCTTGTAAGGCTTCTTTTAATAAATCTAATACTCTTTTTTGCTCCATTTTTTCTATAAAAAAAGAGGACTTTTCGTCCTCTTCATTCCTAATTCCTCGTTATTTCGACTGCAAATATATATAAAAGGTTTTAAATTGACAATTTTTAATTGATATAATTACAATATTTTGTATATTTACACGTCTTTTATAGATGACCTATTTTTAAAATCAATTTAATTAAAATTATATAATATGAAACATATTCTTGTACCAATTGACTTTTCAAAACAGGCTAGAGCTGCTGCAAAAGTTGCTGCAAAAATAGCAAAACAAACCAATGCAGATATTTATTTATTGCACATGTTAGAAATGCCACAAGGTGTTGTTGACGCAATGTCTGGAAGCGACAACAGTACGCCTGCATCTTTATTATTTATGAAAAAAGTTCACGAACGTTTTGATGAACTAAAAGCAAGTCCCTTTTTTAAAGGAATTAAAGTAACCGAATCTGTACAATTTCATAAAGCTTTTGATGGTGTTATTGAAGAGAGTAAAAAACAAAATATTGACTTAATAGTTATGGGTTCTAGTGGTGTTTCAGGAATTAATGAAATTCTTGTAGGTTCTAACACTGAAAAAATTGTTAGACATTCCGAAGTGCCTGTTTTAGTTGTTAAAGACGGTTATGCTGATTTTGATATCAATACAATTGTTTACGCTTCTAATTTTGATGCTGATTGTAAAGCGAAATTTCAAAATATTATTGATTTTGCTAATGTTTTCAATGCTAAATTGCATTTAACGTATATCAATACTCCTCATGATTTCAAAAGCACGAGAAAAGTAAGTACTACAATAGCTAATTTTGTAGCTGATTTTGATATTAAAGATTTTGACACTTATATCTACAACGAAACATCGGTTGAAAAGGGTATTTTAAGTTATGCTAATGAAGTTAACGCTGATTTAATTGCTTTAAATACGCATGGAAGATCTGGTCTTTCAAGTTTTTTTAATCCAAGTATAGGTCAAGATTTAGCAAATCATGCACTAAAACCAATCATTACTTTTAAGCTTTAGTTTAAATAATTACTGTTAAAAAGGGCTATCAAATTAAATTTGACAGCCCTTTGTTATTTGTATAAGGTTTTTATTTATCTCTAAAAATTCTAATAAATGAATTTTATGATTTAAAAAAAACTTCTAGTTTCTGCACTGTTTCTATATCAATTTTTGATTTTGCAATTCTTACTGCATCAAAAATATCATCTTGGTTGTATAACGTAGCTTTTGCAAAAGAAAAATCAGTATGCATTGTTTCGGTATCAATACGATTTATAATATCATAAAAATTATTCCAAGAAATTGCTTTACTAAGTTTTAAATAATAAACATTTTCATTATTATTTGACTTAAATATGTTTGGTGCCAATTCATCCATATTAAAAAATTTATCAATTGTAATAAGTGCTAGGCAACTGGCTTTAATTTTTTTATTCACTAAAAATTCAAAACCCTCTTCTTTATACGAAGTTATTAATTTATCCAAATTACTTATAACATTTTCACCTTTTAATCTAATTCCGTTATAATTTTTAGTATTTATCCTTAAAGAACAACTACCTGCCAACACGTCTAAACCGTGGCTTTTATTTATTTTTTTAGTAGCTCTTAAAATTTTACGGAAAGAATTATCTGCTTTTGTTACTATAATAACAGTATGTAATTTATGAATGTTAGTAAATCTATCATAATAAGATGAAAGCGGATTTGGAACGTCAAACACCAATATTTGTGATGTTTTTAAGTTGTTTAAAATCGAAAGGTGCTCTTCCTTAGTTACAGTTCCAATAAAGTTAATGTTCTTCATAAATGTTATTATTTTAAGGGGTAAATATAAATAAATTTATGATGTATTAATAGTTTATTTTTCAGCCTATTTTTAAGTTAAAAAAGATACTATTTGGCATATTTTCGCAAAATAAAAATAATTTTTTATAACTCTTTAAAACTATAACCTTTATTAATATAATGATTTAATACTAATGGCAATGTGTGTTTTAATTTTTCAAACGCTTTTTCACTATCGTGAAAAACAATTATTGCTCCTTTTTCAGTTTTTGAAATAACATTATACAGGCATTTTTTTTTAGTAATTTTTTCATCAAAATCACCACTTAAAATAGACCACATAATTATTTCAAATCCTTTATTGATTAATTGTCTAGCCTGTTTATTTTTAAGTTTCCCATAAGGTGGACGAAATAATTTTTGAGTTTTATACGTTTGTTGATGAATTACTTTTTCACAAATAGTTGTATTTGCTAAATAATCACCCACATTAGTCTTCCAACCATTCAAATGATTTTGTGTGTGATTTCCAATAGTATGACCTTCGCTTACTATTCGTTTAAATAATTCCAGGTGCTTTATAATGTTTTCGCCTACACAAAAAAAAGTAGCCTTAGCATTGTGTTTTTTTAAAATATCTAAAACAAATTTTGTTACTTTCGGCGTTGGACCATCGTCAAAAGTTAAATATAGTATTTTCTCATCTGTTTCAACATGCCAAATATAATTCTTAAAAAAGGATCGAACTATTTTTGGCGTTTTTACAAAATACATTTTCAATTGTGAATTGTGAATTGTGAATTATTTCCACAACCTTATTATATTAACATTTTATTTTGGCTCTAGTTTATAAGTCACAAACTCTAACGTGTTTATTAGATGTAATTGCCTATCAAATTAACACACAAGAGCGCAAGCTAAACTTGTTTTTAATTCATTGCTTTTTCTAATTTTGCAAAAGCTTTTTCGTAACCAATACGTAATTCCTTATAAAAAACAGTGTCTTTTTTCTCACTTTCGTTCATTACATATTGATAAAACTCAATAGTAGGTTTTATACCATTAAAATAAGCGGTAACATTCTCAACACCTGAAATCACTTTACTAAAGTTATCTAACTCTTTATTATACGAGTTTATTAATTTTAAAGATAGTGCATGTGCTTTTTCGGGCTTACCAATTGTGTAATATCCTTCAATTACCGTTAAAGCAAGTCCTTCTTTTGCGTAAACATCGAATGGTATTTTTTGTAAAGCTAAATCTATAATTTGTTCAGCATATTGTTTGTCATGTTTAGCAGCAGTATCAATTATACTACCATACATTAACATATCCGTTTCAATATCATCGTAAAAATATTCGCGTTCTCCATCGCTTAAAGTAACGTAATAACGAATGTTGTCTAAGAACATATCTATCAATTCTTGCGCTATAGCTTTTGCTTTTTCTGGCTTATCAATAGCGTAATAATTTTCAATTAAACCCAAAGCTAAACTGTAATGTTTATACATTTTAATTGGTAGTTTTTCAACGGAAAGATCCAAGATTTCTTCGGCTTTAACAAAATCTTTTTCTTCAATAAATTTTTCTGCCAAACGATTTAACATACTTCTAAAAGAGATACTGTTTTTTCTAGATTCAACATCTACATAAATATTTGGATCATTAGAACTCTGCCAATCAATTTTTTTGACATTTTCATACATCACTTTGGAATTAATTCTTCCTAAATCAAGCATATTTCGTTTATCTGATTCTGTTTTAATTGGTACTAATTTGTAAGCCATTCCATCTGCTTGTAGGTAGTCTTTTAACCAAATATATTCTTCATCGGCAAAAGCTCCTCCTGTAAAGTAAATTGGTCTTTCCCAATTATTATTTGCAAGTACATCTAACATTAAAATTCTATTTTTACTCAAAGCACTTCCGTCAATATCAATATCAATATATGGTACAATTAAATGTGCATCTTCTGGTTCAACAATACCGTTTTTAAGTACTTTTTCTTTATCAACATAAATTCGTAACTTATTTGTGGGATAGGTTTTTATTGGATGACCATTACCTGCAATATCTTCATAGGTTTGGTCTTTATCAGATGCTATCCAACTCATAAACGCTTTAATATCGATTCTTGGATTTTTTTCTTTAGCGTCATTAAATAGCGTATCAATAGCTGTATGTAAAATAGTATCTTTTACTGCTATTGCCGATACGTCTTTTGGTATATGATATGCTGCATCTAAAGCACCTGTTCTATACTGTTCGTGTGTTAATTGCGAAGGTATTGGTGCTGCATTATATGTAGCTCTTTTTTGCTGATCAATATACCAATCGGTTGCAAATAAACTAGTATTTATTAGCTTTACATCGGTACGATAATTTTCAACTTCTTGTAAATACCATAGCGGAAAAGTATCATTATCACCAATGGTAAACATAATAGCGTTTTCTTGCGTGGCATCTAAATAGGCTTTTGCATTTAATAACGCCGAGTAACGATTTGACCTATCATGATCGTCCCAATTTTGATTTGCCATTAATAGCGGAACAGCTGCTAAACATACCACAGAAACAAGTATTGCTGTAATTTTAGGGCTAATAAATTTTCTCAAACCTTCAAATAAGGCAAGAACACCAAAACCTATCCAAATGGCAAAAACATAAAACGACCCAACTACGGCATAATCTCTTTCTCGAGGTTCAAATGGCTTTGGGTTGGTGTAAAATATTACTGCCAAACCTGTAAACAGGAAAAAGATCAATAACATATAAAAGTTTTTTTGGTCTTTTTGTAGCTGAAATAATAAGCCTATAATTCCTAAAATAAAAGGTAAGAAAAAATACGTGTTTCGCCCTTTGTTTTCCAAAACTTCTTTTGGTAACGCTTTTTGAGAACCCAATCTATAACTATCAATAAAATCAATTCCACTTAACCAATTACCATGATTGTCTAATTGCCCTTGAATATCATCTTGCCTTCCAACAAAATTCCATAAAAAATAACGACCATACATATATCCAAATTGGTAGTCAAACATAAAACCAACATTATCTACAAAACTTGGCTTTTCAACATTTAAAAAATCACTGTATTTATTTAAAAACGTCATATAATCTTCCCTACTAAGCATATTACTTGCATAATTATCTCTAAACTTATCGTACTCGCTTTTTATTCGAGGATAGTATTCTCTGTTATATTCATCTACCTGAAATTCTGCCTTTAATTTAAACTTAGGCAAAGATCTTGTTATTGCAATATAGTTTTCTATTACTCCAGGAGATTCGGACACCATTCTAGGCATAAATCCTTTATGCGAATCACCATAGTTTGGAACAGAATTTTTATAGTCATTTTTATTTACAACTACATACGTTCCTGTTTTAAGGTTTTTTTCATATTTAGGCGTTCCATCAACAAAAGGCTTATTATTGTCGTATTCTCTTTGGTAACTGGTTGTGTAAAAATCATCGTAAAAAACGTTTGCATCACCATATTGTTCTCTATTAGAGTAAGCTAATAATTCTCTTGCCGATGATGGATTATTTTCATTAATTGTAGTATTTGCATTTGCACGAATTGGTAACATCAGCCAAGAAGAAAAGCCTATCATAATAAATAAAACGGATAAAATAAGTATATTAGCAGTATGCATTTTTTGACTTCTAGTATATTTTAAACCATAATAAAAAACTAAAACTAAGATAATTGCTGCAATAATACTACCTGAATTAAATGGCAATCCAATTGAATTTACAAAAAACAATTCCATTACACTAAAATATTTTAATGTCATTGGAAATAAAAACTTAAATACAAATGCCAATACTAGTATAGCTACAACATTTGCAATTAGGAAATTTTTTGCCGTAACTTTATAATTTTTAAAGAAATAAATAAACACTACTGATGGTATTACTAGTAACGATAATATATGCACTCCAAAAGAAAGTCCAACTACAAAACTGATTAAAAGCAACCATTTATGACCTCTTGGCTTATCCATTTGTGCTTCCCATCGAAGACCTAACCATAATAATAATGCCATGAGTAATGAAGACATTGCATACACTTCGGCTTCTACGGCACTAAACCAAAAGCTATCCGAAAAAGTATATGCCAAAGCTCCAACTACACCACTACCAAGAATTGCAATAGATTGTGCAAGAGTTGTATTTTCTCCTTTTTTAAGGATTATTTTTTTTGCAAGAATTGTAATAGTCCAAAATAAAAATAGAATAGTAAATGCACTTGCAAGAGCCGACATGAAGTTTACCATTTTAGCAACATGCGTAACATCCGTAGTAAACATTGCAAAGAAAGCTCCTAACATTTGAAAAAGTGGCGCTCCAGGTGGATGACCAACTTGTAATTTAACCGATGTTGAGATGTATTCTCCACAATCCCAATAACTCACAGTTGGCTCAATAGTTAATGTATATGTAATTAATGCTATTGCAAAAACGACCCAACCAATAATTGTATTATATTTTTTATAATCAAATGAAAACATATTATATATATTATTTAGAATTGCGAATATAAAATAAATATCACTGTAAGCTGCTAATCTACTTAGATAAAAATCTGTTAAAAAAACACCAAAGAACACTTCGGCACAAAAGATTAAATACAATACAGTTTACATAAGAAATTTTTTAACATAAGTTAAGCGTAATACCAATCTAGCACTAAAATAAATAATAAAATGGATTTCAATGGAACATCTTAAAAAATTCAAAATATTTTTATAAAAAACACTTGCTAGATAAAAAGTTTATATTAAATTTGCGCACTCTTATAGCAATATAAGTTTGGTATTGGCCTATGGTGTAATGGTAACACATCGGTTTTTGGTGCCGTCGTTCTAGGTTCGAGTCCTAGTAGGCCAACAAAAAACCCTATTAATCAAATGATTAAGAGGGTTTTATTTTTTATACTGATTTTTATTTTTTATTAGCCATTTGAATGTAGCTTGCCAATGCAGCTGTCATCGATCTATTTTCTTTGGTTGGCGCTGCTATATTTACAGTTAAACCAAATTCTTCGGCCGCTTTGATTGTTGTATTTCCGTACACTGCAATTTTTGTTTCCTTTTGTGTATATCCTGGGAAATTTTCAAATAACGATTTAATTCCACTAGGACTAAAAAACACCAAAACATCATAAAACACATCTTCTAAATCGGACAAATCACTCACAACTGTTCTAAACATAGTTGCATTGCTCCATTTTACTCCTAACTCATCTAATGCTCTTGGAATAGATGGCTTCAATTTATCTGATGATGGCAATAAAAAAGTTTCAGTTTTATGCTTTTTAATTAATTTAACCAAATCATCAAAAGTACGTGTACCAACATAAATTTTACGTTTTCTATAGACAACATAGTTTTGTAAATAAAACGCAACTGCTTCCGACTGACAAAAATACCTCATATCATCAGGCACAGTGTAACGCATATCGTCAGCTAACCTGAAATAATTATCAACCGCATTTCTACTAGTAAAAATTACAGCTGTGAAATTTGAAAAATTAATTTTTTGAGCTCTTACATCCTTCGAATTAACTCCTTCCACATGAATAAATGATCTAAAATCAATTTTTATTTTTTGCTTTTCGGCCAAGTCAAAATATGGTGAACGTTCAGTTGAGGGTTTAGGTTGAGAAACTAAAATAGTTTTTACTTTCGTCATATACTAATTTTATTTTAAAATTATAAATCATAACCATTAAATAAAATCTTAAAAAGATATACTAAAGGCATGATTTCGAGAGCGCAAAGATACAAAATAAAATAAAATAAATTACAAAAAATAATTTTTTGATTTTTAAACAGTATTTTACTATAAAAAATCAATAATAAAACAATAGAAAAACCAAAAAACAACTGAAATAACAAGTCGTTTATATATTGTATATAAGACAATAAAATAATCATAGGAAATATATAAATACTCACTTTAGCTAAAAAAACAAATTTATATATGGATAATATTCTTTGCATTTTATCAATTCCAAAAATAAGTGACAAAATTACCCCTATCAAAAAACGCAATAAAACAAATGTAAAAAGTATAATTAAAATTTTAATAAAATCCGTAAATAAAATAGTAACATTAAAGATATACGATTCAACTACTTTAAAAAATAATGCAAATATACCAAGCGAAATAACAAACAACAAACTACTAAACATAGTAACATAAAAGGGAGCTTTATCAATAAACTCAATAAAATATTCTTTATCTTTTGAAAAAGATAAAATCTTATTAAACCTATCCTTATATAAAAAATGTAACAACGCAATTAAACCAATCAAACAAATGATTGTAATTGTTAGCCAATTTTGCGTTACATTAGAACTTATCATAAAGCTTTGTTAAATGTGATTTAATTCACAACAAAATTAAGACTTATTTGTTTTATCTTTGCAAATAAAAAAAGACATTATCATAAAATAATGAACAATACACTTGTTATCATACCAACTTTTAACGAAAAAGATAATATTGAAAATATTATCAAAGCTGTTTTTGCACAAAAAAAGGCTTTTGACATTTTAGTTGTTGATGATAATTCTCCTGATGGCACAGCAATAATTGTAGCTAAATTACAAGAGGAATTTCCTGAACGCTTATTTATTGAAAACAGAAAAGAAAAAACAGGCTTAGGTGCCGCATATATTCATGGTTTTAAATGGGCTTTATCTAGAGAATACCATTATATAATTGAAATGGACGCTGATTTTTCGCATAACCCTAAAGACTTAATTCGCCTATACGAAACCTGTGAAAATGGAGCCGATGTAACTATTGGTTCAAGATATATTAATGGAAAAATAAATGTTATTCAATGGGATTTTAAACGAATAGCTTTATCGGTTTTAGCATCTAAATACGTAAGATTAATTACCCGAATACCTATTTACGACACAACAGCGGGTTTTGTCTGCTACAAAAGAAAAGTGCTAGAAACCATCAATTTAGATTCTATTAAATTTGTTGGATATGCCTTTCAAATTGAAATGAAGTTTAAAGCATGGAAACACCATTTTAAAATTAAAGAAATTGAAATTATCTTTACGGATAGAATTGCTGGAAAATCTAAAATGTCAGGCTCAATAATTACCGAAGCAGTATTTGGCGTAATAAAAATGAAATTTAACGGAATAAAACAATCAATATGAAGACCCTAATCAAAAATGTAACTATTGTCAACGAAGGAAAAAGTATAAAAACTGACGTTTTAATTGAGGATAGTATTATTTCGAAAATAAATAACAATATTCAAGTAGATTATGATACAAAAATAATTGATGGAACTAACAAGCATTTACTACCTGGTTTTATTGACGATCAAGTGCATTTTAGAGAACCAGGACTAACACATAAAGCCAATATTGCAACAGAATCTAGAGCTGCTGTTGCAGGAGGAATCACTTCCTTTATAGAAATGCCAAACACTGTTCCGCAAGCAACTACACAAGAATTACTAGAAGACAAATTTAAAATTGCGGCTAAAACATCATATGCAAATTATTCGTTTATGTTTGGTGGAACTAATGATAATCTAGATGAATTATTAAAAACAAATCCTAAAAATGTTGCGGCTATAAAATTATTTCTAGGTTCTTCTACTGGAAATATGCTAGTTGATGATCAAGATGTTTTAGAAAAAATATTCTCATCAACCAATATGGTTATTGCTTTACATTGTGAAGATGAAACTACTATAAAAAACAACCTAGCTATTTATAAAGAAAAATATGGCGATGATATACCCATGGAGTTTCATCCAATTATTCGAAGCGCTGAAGCATGCTATATTTCTTCATCAACAGCAATTAAATTAGCTAAAAAAACAGGTGCAAGAATACATGTTTACCATCTTTCAACAGCAATTGAAACTGAATTATTTGTAAATGACATTCCTTTAAAGGATAAAAAAATTACAGCCGAAGTATGCATTCATCATCTTTGGTTTGATGATAGCGACTATGCGAAAAAAGGCACTTTAATCAAATGGAATCCTGCCGTAAAAACAAAAAATGACAAAGACGAATTGTTAAAAGCCTTATTAGACGATAGGATTGACATTATTGCAACCGATCACGCTCCGCACACAATGGAAGAAAAACAAAATCCATACACAAAAGCTCCAAGTGGCGGACCATTAGTACAACATGCGCTTTTGGCTTTATTAGAAATGAGCAAACAAGGTAAAATATCTATAGAGAAAATTGTAGAAAAAGCTTGTCACAACCCAGCAATTCTTTATAAAATTGAAAAGAGAGGTTACATAAAAGAAGGTTATTTTGCCGATTTAGTTTTAATAGACTTAAACAAAGCACAAACAGTCAATAAAGATAATATTCTTTATAAATGTGGTTGGTCTCCATTTGAAGGCACAACTTTTCAATCAACTATTTTTACTACATTTGTAAATGGAAACATAATTTACAATCAAGGTGTTTTTAATGATGATATTAAAGGTGAACGTTTACTTTTTGATAGATAAATAATATTAAATGAATAAAATAGCTTACATATTCATATTTCTTTTTATTTTTTCTTGCAATACAGAAAAAACAAAAAAGCCCAATAATTTTATTGAAAAAGATAAAATGATTGACTTAATTATAGATATGAAAATCGCAGAAAAAGCACGAACTATTCAAAATAAAAAGAAAAAGAAAAACTTAAATTACATGGCTGTTGTTTTTGAAAAACACCAAATAGATAGCACTCAATTTAAAGACAATAATGCTTATTATACTGATAATATTGAACTCTATTATGAAATTTATCAAACTATTCAGACAAGATTAAAAGATTCTGTAAGTAAATATGAAAATCTTAAAAAAATAACAGACTCTCTTAAAAGAGCAGAAAACAAGAAAAAACTAGAACTTAATAAACCTTAAATTCAAGTAATAAATGCGACTTTTTTGAAGTCATGATTTGATTATATTTT
>CAYOFS010000016.1:0-2522 GCA_964403095.1 uncultured Flavobacteriaceae bacterium
TACTTTTTAAAAAATAACATCGCTATAATAAATTGAATACTCTCTTACTTATTGGTTCTTACCTCTTGGCTCTTACCTCTTGGCGTATCTACCTTGATCTATTTACCAAAAACACACCTAATAGGATAATCAAACCCGATAAAATTTGCATAACAGACAGCCTTTCATCATCAAAATAACCAAAAAAAACAGCTACTATAGGAATTAAATATGTTACTGAGGACGAAAATATTGGAGATGAAATTTGCACTAATTTATTAAAAAAAACTTTTGCAATTGCCGTTCCAAAAATAGAGAGTATTACTATATAAAATAGTGATTTTTTTGTTATTTCGTCATATTTAAACTCAATAAAAAAATCAGTATTAACAAGAATAATCATTGCAGGTAACGAAACCATCACAAAAGTACCTGTTGTAATTGCTAAAGGTTTAACATCTTGTAAATATCGTTTAACAATATTCACATTAAAAGCATATCCTACCGAAGCAACCAAAATCATGATTGGGTATTTATATTCATTTATAGATAACACAGAACTACCATTAAGTATGAGTAAAACCGTACCAATTAAACCAATAAATATTCCTAAAATTTGATGGTTTTTAAATCTAAATCCAAAAATGACAGCGCCAATTATTAAAGTATTAAAAGGCACGAAAGAATTTAAAATTGCAGCAATAGCACTATCCATATTATTAATAGCAATAGCAAACAAAAACACTGGGAATAATGTGCCTGCAAATGCACTAGCCGCAATATGAATCCAGTTTTTAGTCGATAAATTTCTCAGACTACTAAATCCAAAAAAAATCAAAACAACAGCTGTAATTATCATTCGTAATGACCCAACTTGTATCGGACTTAAACCTAACAGCGCATATTTCATTAAAATAAACGAACTACCCCAAACTAAAGAAAGTGCAATTAAATACACCCATTTTAAATTGATTTTATCCATTAAAATTGTTTTTAAATTTATTAGACACGTAAACTCCCATTAAAATTAACACACCAGAAACAAGCTGCCATAAGGTAACTAATTCGCCATCAAAATAACCCCAAAATAATGCTACAAGAGGTATTAAATATGTCACCGATGACGCAAAAATCGCATTAGATGTTTGTACTAACTTATTATACATTACCATAGCTAACGCAGTACCAATTGCTCCTTTAAAAAGAATAAACAGCAATGATTTAATCTGTGCATCACTTCCTGAATATACTTCGAAAAAATCAGCATAATATAAAACAATAATCGAAGGAATTAAAGTAATGATAAACGTTGCCGTTGTTATACTCAAAGCATTTAAGTCGTTTAATTTATTCATTATTAAATTAGAGTTTAAGGCATATCCTAAAGAAGAAAAAACAACTAATAAAGAGTATATATATTCACCTGAACCTTTATAAAAATCACCTGTTAAAAAATAAAGAGACAACCCAATAAAACCAATAACCAACCCTATTATTTGATTTGTGGAAAAGCGAACTCCAAACAACAAAAAACCAATAATCAATGTATTTAATGGCGTTAAAGAGTTTAATATTGTAGTAACTGAAACTCCTATTTTTCCAATAGCAATTGTCCACATAAAGGAAGGAATAAATGTTGAGAATAAAGCAATAATAAGTAATGTGGAAATATGCTTTTTCTTAATTTGTTTTAAACTCTTATAACCGAAAGGAAGCAATACAAAAGTAGAAAAAATCATTATTAATGCACCAACTTGATATCCATTAAAAGTAGAGGTTGCTTTTTTAATTAAAAAATTTGAAGTTCCCCAAATTAATGACAAGCCAATTAATAATACCCATTTTAAATTTTTATTATCCATTATTTAATTAAATATTGGCAAAAATCGTTTATTTTTTTATATAAATCGAGTATCTTTGAAACTTAATATAAATCACTTTATGAAATATTTTAATCTTATTATAATTTTAATTTTTGTTACCATAACAAATACATCTTGTGAAAAGCCTATTAAAACCAAACAAAACGCTTTAACAACAACTAACAAAACACCTATTTATCAAAAAATAACATTCAATGTAAAAGGGATGACTTGTGAAATTGGATGTGCAAGGTTAATCGAATCAAAATTGTCCAAAACTAAAGGCGTAAAATTTAGTAAAGAAGTATTTAAAGATAGTATCGGAATGGCTGAATACGATATAAATATACTAAACCAACAAGATATTAAAAAAGTGGTTAACAATATTGCCGATGGCACTTTATACAAGATCAAAGACATAAAAAATGTTGAAAAATTTAATTAAAAAAATAATTTCATTTTATCTTGTGAAATATCATAAATATCATTAGGTTTGTAAATTATTACTATTAACTAATTAAATTTAAAGAAAATGAAATTATTCAAAGGGATTTTGGCAATTGCCATTGTAGGTTTATCTTTCACATCATGTGAAAACGTAAAAAAAGGAGCTGACACTGTAAAAGATGGTGTTGAGACTGCTGCTGACAAAACTGTTGACGCAACTAAAGATGCTGCAAA
>CAYOFS010000016.1:2622-22977 GCA_964403095.1 uncultured Flavobacteriaceae bacterium
ATGGTGTTGAGACTGCTGCTGACAAAACTGTTGACGCAACTAAAGATGCTGCAAACAAAACTACTGACGCTGTAAAAGGCTCTGTTGATGCAACTAAAGATGCTGCAAACAAAACTACTGACGCTGTAAAAGGCGCTGTTGATGCAACTAAAGATGCTGCAAACAAAACTGCTGACGCTGTAAAAGGTGCTGCAAAAGACGCTAAAGATGCAGTAACAGGTAAAAAATGCGCTAAAGACTGTAAAAAAGCTTGTTGTGCTAAGAAAGTTGTTGAAGATGCTCATAAAGGACATAGTCACTAATTAGCTCACAATATTTTTTAAAAAATTAAAAAAGACTGCCGTTTGGCAGTCTTTTTTTGTATTTTTATTTCGTGGAAAACGACAATATATATCGTAAAATAATTCATGTGGACATGGACGCTTTCTATGCTTCGGTTGAAGAAATGGACAATCCTGAATTAATTGGAAAACCAGTAGCTGTTGGCGGTAACGAAGAGCGTGGCGTGATTTCAGCCGCTAATTATGAAGCTAGAAAATACGGTGTTTATTCCGCTATGAGTGGCACTTTAGCAAAAAAAAAATGCAAACACTTAATATTTGTTAAACCACGATTTAAAAGATATTCTGAAATATCAAAACAAATAAAAAAAATATTTTTTGATTATACCGATTTGGTTGAACCACTTTCACTAGACGAAGCATATCTCGATGTTACTCAAAATAAAAAAAACAATCCTTCGGCTACCTTAATTGCCAAAGAAATCAGAGAACGAATCTATAATGAAGTTGGTTTAAGAGCTTCCGCAGGAATATCGTCTAGTAAGTTTATTGCAAAAATAGCTTCGGATATAAATAAACCTAACGGACAAAAAACTATTTTACCCGAAGAAATTATTCCATTTTTAGAGAAACTTCCCATCGAAAAATTTTATGGCATCGGAAAAGTAACTGCTGCCAGAATGTATAATCTAGGTATTTTTAACGGAAGTGATTTAAAAACAAAATCAGAAGAATTTCTCATACAACACTTTAGAAAATCTGGAATACACTATTATAAATTAGTTAGAGGTATTCATCAAAGTAAAGTAAAACCAAACCGAATTAGAAAATCTATTGCTGCCGAACATACGTTTAGAACAAACCTAACTTCCGAAGTATATATAATTGAACAACTAGAGAATATTTCAAACGAAATTGAATACCGATTAACAAAGGCTAAGGTTGCAGGAAAAACCATTACTCTAAAAATAAAATACAGTGATTTTACACAGCAAACAAGAAGTAAAACACTACCTTTCTTTATTAAAGAAAAAGCGCTAGTCTTAGAAACCGTTAAAGAACTTTTATATCAAAAAAAATTAAAAAATTCTGTAAGATTAATTGGTATCTCAATCACTAACCTTAATGTAAATTCCAAAAAGAAAGAAAAAGTAATGGATTTACAACTGAAATTTGATTTTTAAACTGGAACAATTTTTGATATTACTAATAAAAAAAGACTTATGAAAAAAATAACATTATTACTACTTACAGCTTTACTTTTACTGAACTGTAACACTACAAAAAATGCAGTTAAAGAGAAAACTGATAATCCCGTTAAAATAAGTAACGAAGAACTAGAATACGAAATTATTATTTTTGATAACGGCTTTGAAAATTATCTCAATTCTATTGCGCAACCTATGGGCTACCACTCAGAAAGTTATTTGGAAAACAAAAACCAATTCTACATAACAAGATGGAATCAAAGAGTAAGAAACCCAATGCAATACAATAGTAATATTTATGAAAATGTAATAGATTATGATTTTAACACACATTATGGTCTAGAAGTAAACTATAAACTCTATAATTATTTTAAATTTGTAGTATATAAATACGGAGAACGCTTTTAACTTTTTAAAAAAATCAAATGAAAATTCTAACTATATTCTTAATTATTATACTCATTATTTTACTTACAAGCTGTAATAATCAAAAACAAACAACCACTACTCCAACAAAAGAACAAAATATTTACCAGTTCAAAGTCGAAACAATTGATGGCAAAATTTTTGATTTTTCTACACTGAAAGGAAAAAAAATATTAATTGTAAACACAGCATCTAAATGTGGATTAACTCCTCAATATAAAGAATTACAAACTCTTTATGACAAATACAAAAATGAAAATTTTACTATAATTGGTTTTCCTGCAAATAATTTTTTAAGACAAGAACCTGGAAACAATGTGGAAATTCAGCAATTTTGTTCACAAAATTATGGAGTAACATTTCCAATGATGTCAAAAATATCGGTAAAAGGGAAAAATACACATCCCGTTTATCAATTTCTCACACAACAAACTAAAAATGGATTTAAAAATTCTAAAGTATCATGGAATTTCCAGAAATACTTAATTAATGAAAACGGAATACTCACAAAAATAATCTCACCAAAAACCACACCTCTTTCCGATGAAATAATCAACTGGATTGAAGACACTAAAACAACGACCAAACCATGATAAAACTAGATATACTTGCCATAGGCGCACATCCAGATGATATTGAATTAGGCTGCGGAGCAACCATTGCAAAAGAAATTTCATTAGGAAAAAAAGTAGGCGTTTTAGATCTTACACGTGGAGAACTTGGTACTCGTGGATCAGCCGAAATAAGAGATCAAGAAGCAGCAAAATCTGCTAAAATACTTGGACTAACTATTCGTGAAAATTTAGCTTTCGCAGATGGTTTTTTTACAAACGACAAAGAGCATCAGTTAAAAATAATTGAAATTATACGAAAGTATCAACCCAATATCATTCTCTGCAATGCAATTGAAGATAGACATATCGACCATTCAAAAGGAAGTGAATTAGTTAGTAATGCTGCATTTTTATCTGGACTCCGTAAGATTAAAACTACTCTAAACAAAAAAAAACAAACACATTGGCGACCAAAACATGTATATCATTACATACAATGGAATAATATAAAACCAGATTTTGTGGTAGATGTTTCTGACTTTATTAATATAAAATTAAACGCAGTTAAAGCATATAGCTCTCAATTTTACAATCCTGATAGTGATGAACCCATCTCACCAATTACAAGCAAAAATTTTCTTGATAGCATCACATATAGAGCACAAGATTTAGGTAGATTAATACATGTTGAATATGCAGAAGGCTTTACTACAGAAAGATATGTTGCCGTAGAATCATTAGATAAATTAATTTAATTTTCTTATTGCTAGAAATAATAAAATGATTAGCTTTGCACTCGCAAAAGTGGTTTTGTGAATTCATGAGAAGAATTAAAAACAAAAATGGTGGTTGTAGCTCAGTTGGTTAGAGCATCGGTTTGTGGTACCGAGGGTCGTGGGTTCGAATCCCATCTTCCACCCAAAAAAGCTCATAATCATTTTGATTGTGAGCTTTTTAAATTTAAAAACACATAGCAAGGAAAACCATTTAAAGTATGAAAAATTATTTTCTTATGTTTCCTTTTAAAGAACTATATACCAATTATTTAAACAAATAACGCTTCACTACAACTAAACTAGGTCATGTTAAAAAAAATTACTTTTATTTTTTTGTTACTTCAAACAATTAGTAGCACAAGCCAAGATAATGTTAAGTTAATGTTCTACAACTTACTACATTACCCAACAACAATGCCTTCGAGGATATCAAATCTTGAAATTATTCTTGACGATTACCAACCAGATATTTTTATGGTTTGTGAGTTAGAAAACAGCGTTGGATCTGCCAATATTTTAAACGCTATCCAAACAAATGATAATAGATATCTAGCTGTGACTTATCAAGACAATCAATCCACAACAAGTGCTTTACAGCAAATGGTTTATTTCAATTCACATAAAATGACTTTGACTAACGAGCAAATTCATTCCACACAAATAAGAGACATAAATCACTATACTTTTTTATTATCTACACCAGATAGTAATGTAAACCCACAATATTTAGAGGTATTTGTTACGCATTTAAAAGCTGGAAGTCAAAATATGGGCGCACCCACAAACGGACAAAAAAGAGAACTAATGGTTGATGAATTTGTAACTGCATTAAATAATATACCAACAAATCATTATGTAATATTTTCAGGAGATTTTAATTTATATACTTCGGCAGAACCTGCATATCAAAAAATAATTGATCCTAATAATAATATCGTTATGGTTGACCCAATAAATAGACCTGGAGATTGGAATGATTATGCTAACCGATATGTTTTTCAAGATATTTTCACACAATCTACCTTTGCTTACGATTCTAGTTTACCAGGTTTTGGAAATGACCATATTGGCGATGGAAGTTCTGGTGGAATTGATGATCGGTTTGATTTTATAATGATGTCAGACAACCTAAATAACACAACAGCAGGTTTACATTACAAAACAGGGACTTATGCTGCATACGGAAACAATGGTAGCTGTTATAACAAAAGTGTAAACGATCCTACTTGTACTGGCACATATTCACAATCAATAAGAAACGCACTATTTAATTTTAGTGATCACATGCCCATTATAATGGAAATAGAAACAAATCAAACTTTGACTACAGCGAGCAAAAATTTCGAAAATGTTTTTAAATTTTATACTAGTAATATTGTAGAAAATGAAATCGGAATAGAAATACCTAATTCTAATTTTATAAATGAAACTATTTACATTTACAATCTCTTAGGTAAATTAGTAATTAAAAAACAATTAAACGAAAAAAATCAAGTTTTAATAAATGTTACTAACTTAACAAATGGAATTTATTATATTACAAGCTCTAACACAACTACACCTTTAAAATTTATTAAAAAATAGATCTACGTAAATCATCAAGACTAAAACAATAAATTCATGGCTAAAAAAGGAAAAGCAAAAAATGGAGCAAACAAAGCCAAGCACAGTAAGTTACTTAATCAGAAAAAAGCAAAGTTAAAGCTTAAAAAAGAAAACAATAAACTACGTATAAAAGAACTCTACGCAAAAATTAATAAAGAAAAAGAATAAATGCATCTTAAAAATAAACATAAAAAAAACTATGATTTAGATGCGCTAAGCAGTACATATCCTTTATTAAAAGAATTTGTTTTTACAAATAAACACAATAACAAAACCATTGATTTTTCTAAACCAAAAGCTGTAAAAGCTATAAATACTGCACTACTTCAACATCATTACAATATAACTTTTTGGGATTTTTCAAATAATAATCTTTGTCCTCCAATACCAGGCAGAGTAGATTATATTTATTACTTATCTGATTTAATTACCAACATCTCTAAAGAAATTACTGTGTTAGATATTGGCACAGGCGCAACTTGTATTTATCCATTATTAGGTAATTCAATTTACAATTGGTCTTTTATTGCGACAGATATTGACCCAAATTCCATTGAAAATGCACAAGAAATTATTGATAAAAATAAGCTTAATAAACATATTGTATTAAGACTACAAAAAGAAAAAAGTCACATCTTAACTAATATTATTAAAGAAAATGAACAATTTACATTTTCGATGTGCAATCCTCCATTTTACAAATCAGCGCAAGAAGCAGAAGATGTAAATTTACGAAAAACCAAAAACTTAAAATTAGATTCAGAACTTCGAAATTTTAGTGGAAACGCAAATGAATTATGGTATAAAGGAGGAGAAAAAGCCTTTTTACATAATTACTTATACGAAAGCACCTTGTACAAAAGTCAATTTGAATGGTTTACTAGCTTAGTTTCAAAAAAAGAACTGATTAAAGATTTAAAACGTTCTGCAAAAAAATTAAATATACCTACTTTTAAAGTCATAGAAATGACACAAGGCAATAAAATTAGCAGAATTATTGCTTGGAAATTTTAACAAATCTACGCTATTCTAAACACATCTAAAGCCTTATTATAAGCACTTTCAAAACTCATTGCACTTAAATTAGTATCTGCTTTTTGCTGTGTGAAATAAGTAATTAATTTCTCAGTCGGCATATTGCCTGTAAGCTCATCTTTTGCCATAGGACAACCACCAAAACCTTTTATTGCTCCATCAAAACGCAAACAACCAGCTTTATAAGCCGCATCTACTTTTTCATGCCAAGTAGTTGGCGTTGTATGTAAATGTGCGCCAAATTCAATTTTAGCATATTGTGGAATTAAATTTTTAAATAAATATGAAATAGTTTCTCCATCGGCAACACCAATAGTATCAGATAAAGATAAAATTTCCACGCCCATTTCAGACAACTTTTCAGTCCATTTAGCTACAACATCTACATTCCAAATATCCCCATACGGATTTCCAAAACCCATAGACAAATAGGCAACTACTTTTTTATTTGTTTTTACTGCAATATTCAAAATTTCGTCTAAAGCATTCACCGATTCTTTAATAGTCTTACCAGTATTACGCATTTGAAAATTTTCCGAAATTGAAAATGGATATCCTAAATAATCGATCTCTTCAAATTCACTAGCATCATTTGCACCACGAATATTAGCAACAATGGCTAATAATTTACTTTCAGTTTTAGAAAGGTTTAATTTTTCTAAAACAGCAGCCGTATCACGCATTTGCGGTATTGCTTTTGGCGATACAAACGAACCAAAATCAATTGTATCAAAACCAACTTTAAGTAAAGAATTAATATACCTTACTTTATCATCGGTAGGAATAAAATGTGATTTAATGCCTTGCATAGCATCACGTGGACATTCTATTATTTTAACTTTATTACTCATTTTTAGGTAACTGTTATTGCGGCGATAGCGTAACAATATTTTAATGATTCGTATTTGACAAAATTAAACTATTTAAATCAAAATAGAAATTCCGATACCTATAAAAGTTATTATTTGTATAAATTGTAATATTTTTCCAAACGAATCACTTTTCCTTAAAAAAAGAGACATTTTATCTGCCAAAAAAGCTAGAATGCTAAAAATAATAAACGATTGTACAATAAATAAAAAGCCTAGTATGAAAATTTGTTCTTTAATGTTACTAAGCGAATTATCAATAAAGGCAGGGAAAAATGCCAAAAAGAAAATAGTAACTTTCGGATTTAAAACATTCATTATAAAACCTTGTTTAATTAAACTAAAAATTGATTTTTTTGGAACATTAGAAGATAAATCAATTTCTGAATTGTCTTTATATGTTCTAAAAGCAAGATAAAATAAATATAAGGCACCAAATAGTTTTATTATAAAAAATAAATTCTCGTTATGATTTATTATTTCCGAAACACCAAAAGCAATTAGAGAAGTGTGAATAATAACACCCAAAACCAAGCCTAAAGCTGTTGCAATACCGTATTTTTTACCATTGGTAATACTTTGCATTAAGACATAAATTACATCTGGACCTGGCATAATTGCCAATAATGCAGAAGCTGCTAAAAAAGCGATAATGATTTCTGTTTGCATAATAAAACAAAGAAAGTGAAATTTATTTATCTTTGCGGCATTATAACTTATAATTATTAAAATTTAAGCTTTCAACTCTAAATTTCAAACTTAAATCTCATGACAAAAATAAAAATATATCACAATCCTAGATGTAGTAAAAGCAGAATAGGAGTAGGAATTTTAGAAGATGCTAAAATTGACTTTGAGATAGTGAAATATTTAGATAACACTCCTTCGGAAAAAGAATTAAAAGAAATTCTTACGATGCTAAATATGTCTCCGATAGAATTAATTCGCAAAGGAGAAAAAATTTGGAAAGAAAAGTATAAAAATAAAAATTTATCCAATTCTGAACTAATCAAAGCAATGATAGAAAATCCCAAATTAATCGAAAGACCGATAGTTATCAAAGGCAATAAAGCTGTAATTGGAAGACCAAGTGAGAATATTGAAAACCTTATTGGATAAGAAATAAGAGGCAAGAAATAAGAAAGGCGAAATTATATATTAATTATAATTTCACCTTTCTTATTGACAATAATTTTAATCCGTATTATGCATGACTTTTCAGTACCGAAACAAACAGTCTTGTTTCTTAAGAAATAAATTGCTTAGCAATTTTTTCAGCTTTTCTGCTCTCAGAATAATCATAAAAACCTTCACCCGATTTACTACCTAATTTTCCTGCTTGTACCATATTAACTAATAACGGACAAGGCGAGTATTTTGGATTTTTAAACCCGTCATACATTACATTAAGAATAGATAAACAAACATCTAGACCAATAAAATCGGCTAATTGTAAAGGTCCCATTGGATGTCCCATACCAAGTTTCATTACATTATCAATTTCATAAACTCCAGCAACACCATTATAAAGTGTCTCTATAGCTTCGTTAATCATTGGCATAAGAATTCGATTAGCCACAAAACCAGGATAATCATTTACTTCTAAAGGAACTTTCTTCAAGTTCTCAGAAAGTGTCATTATTATTTTGGTAACTTCATCACTAGTATTATAACCTCTAATAATTTCAACCAATTTCATAATTGGTACAGGATTCATAAAATGCATACCTATAACTTTTTCTGATCTATTAGTAGCACTTGCAATCTTAGTAATTGAAATTGATGACGTATTTGTTGCTAGAATTGCTTTTTCAGGAGCAAATTCATCAATAGTTTTAAATATTTTTAATTTTAAAGCTTCATTTTCAGTTGCAGCTTCCACTACTAAATCAGCATTTTTCACACCTTCTTTTGTATTGGTAAAAGTAGTGATGTTATTTAGGGTATTTGTTTTAATTTCTTCCGTGATTCGCTCTTTACTTAAAAGCCTGTCTAAGTTTTTAGTGATTGTCGCTATTCCTCTGTCTAAAGAGTCTTGAGAAATATCAATTAAACTTACTTTATAATTATTTTGTGCAAATACATGAGCGATTCCATTGCCCATAGTTCCTGCTCCAATTACTGATATATTTTTCATTATTTAATAATTTATTATTTTAAGTGTTTAACGTTTAATTAGAAGCAATTTATTATTTGTTGTGCTACTTTTAATGCTTCTGTACCATTTTTAAGACTAACAATTGGTGTTGTATTATTATTAATAGCATCGGCAAAAGTTTCTAATTCATCTAAAATGGCATTATTGTTTTCAATGCTTGGGTTTTCAAAATAAATTTGTTTTTTCACACCTTCGGCATTTTGTAAAATCATAGCAAATTCATCTGGATTTTCTGGCACATCTTTCATTTTTACCACTTCACTTTTCTTTTCTAAAAAATCAACCGATATGTATGCGTCTTTTTGAAAAAATCGTGATTTACGCATGTTCTTCATTGAGATTCTACTTGCGGTTAAATTAGCAACACACCCATTTTCAAATTCAATACGAGCATTGGCAATATCTGGTGTTTCGCTAATTACCGAAATTCCACTTGCATGTACATTCTTTACTTTTGAATCAACAACACTTAAAATAATGTCTATATCATGAATCATTAAATCTAAAACTACAGGAACATCTGTTCCACGAGGATTAAATTCTGCCAAACGATGTGTTTCAATAAACATTGGCGAATTAATTAAGTCTTTAACCGCTGTAAATGCTGGATTAAATCGCTCTACATGTCCAACTTGTCCTTTTACCTTATGTTTTTCAGCAAGTGCTAATAAATCCGCTGCTTCTTTAACAGTTTTTGTAATAGGTTTTTCTATAAAAATATGCTTGCCACTTTCAATAGATTCTTTTGCGCAATCAAAATGCGAAAGGGTTGGAGTAACAATATCGACAACATCTACGGCATTAATTAAACTTGCTATAGAGTCGAAATATTTATAGCCAAATTCTTTTGCTACTTTTTTTCCATTTTCTTCATTTGCGTCATAAAAACCTATTAAATCATATTTTAATGATTGTTTTAATAATTTTAAATGAATTTTACCAAGATGACCAGCACCTAAAACACCTGCTTTTAACATAAATAATAATTTTATTCAAAAGTACGAAAAGTTATTATTTTAAGATTAAATTTTTATTAAATTTGTCAACCAAATGAAAGATTTACCAAAACATCAAGGATTAAGAAATCAGCTAGTCGAAGTACTAAAAAATAAAGGTATAAAAGACGAATTGGTTTTATCAGCAATAGCTGAAATCCCCCGACATTTATTTTTAGATTCTAGCTTTATTGATTTTGCATATAAGAATAAAGCATTCCCTATTGGAGCCAATCAAACTATTTCTCACCCACATACAGTTGCTTTCCAAACGGAATTATTAGCGATTAAACCAAATCATAAAGTTTTAGAAATTGGCACAGGTTCTGGCTACCAAACAGCAGTTTTAGTAAAATTAAAAGCAATTGTTTATAGTATTGAACGTCAAAAAGAATTATTTGATAAAACAAAAAAGTTTTTACCACGATTAGGCTATGTTGCAAAAAAATTAATTTATGGCGATGGCTATAAAGGTTTGCCAGAAGTTGCTCCTTTTGATGCAATTATTGTAACTGCTGGAGCGCCATTTGTTCCGAAAGTCTTATTATCTCAACTTAAAATTGGTGGAAGATTAGTAATTCCCGTAGGTGATAAAACCCAAATAATGACATTGTTTATTCGTAAAGATGAAAAAGAATTTGAAAAATATGAATTTGATGAATTTGCATTTGTTCCGTTTTTAAAAGATGTTTCTAAGTAAATTATAGAATTAAATTATGGCTTCAATTTTCGGACATGCTTTAGCTTCCATAGCAATAGGAGCAAGTTTTACTAAAACAATGAAAAATTTAAAATTTTGGTTGTTAGGTGTGTTTTGTGCCATTTTTCCTGATGCAGATATAGTAGGTTTTAAGTTTGGTATTACATACGCAAGTTTTTTTGGGCATCGAGGTTTTACACACTCCTTAGTTTTTGCTTTAATATTTGGGTTTTTAATTGCATTTTTATTTTATAAAAAGAAAAATAAATTTTTATTCTATGCTGTTTTCTTTACTCTAGCGACAGCATCACATAGTGTTTTAGATGCAATGACAACTGGTGGATTAGGCGTTGCTTTTTTCTCTCCGTTTGACAATACACGTTATTTTTTTTCATGGCGACCAATTCAAGTATCGCCAATCGGCGCAGCTAAATTTTTTAGTTCTTGGGGTTTACGGGTAATAAAAAGTGAATTAATTTGGATTGGATTGCCTAGTTTTGGTATTATTATTCTTTTAAAACTAAAAAGGCACTTTGTAAAATAGTAAAACTACTCTTCATTTTTATCTTTATAGTGATAAATTACTTTTGAATTCTGTGAATTATTATCAATTGGCAATACTTCTTCATATGCTACTTCAATATCTTTTAAGGGAATAAAATTACCATTTTTATCAAATCTTAAATCAAAATTATCTTTCACATAATCTTCCTTTTCCCAATCGTATTGAGGCTTTTTAGGGCTTGACTTTCGATAATAAACGGCAAATAAAATTCCAGCTATTAAACCTGACAAATGACCTTCCCAAGAAACACCTTCTTTACTCGGAAAAATATACCAAATCATTCCTCCATAGAGGAAAATAATCATTAATGAAACAGCTATCAATCTATAATATTTTTGGAATAAACCACTAAAGAAAATAAATCCAAACAAAAGGTAAACA
The DNA here is from genome assembly GCA_964403095.1 of uncultured Flavobacteriaceae bacterium. Lineage (GTDB taxonomy): Bacteria > Bacteroidota > Bacteroidia > Flavobacteriales > Flavobacteriaceae > S010-17. The sequence goes on from CAYOFS010000016.1 coordinate 14,176, forward strand.
ATACCACTTGCGCCAATGTGAAAAGAAGGTCTGCCAATAACCCAAGTTAATAAACCAAGTAATAATGTTCCGTAAATTAAAACTTTAAAAGCTACTTTTCTATAGAAATAAAATAAGCAAGTTAATAATACAAATATTGGAACGGAATTATTAAATAAATGCTTTAAATCTCCATGAATAAATGGAGAAATAAATATTCCTTTTAAACCAGAAAAAGTTCTTGGATACAATCCGTATTTAGCAAAATTAAAACCAAACTTCATCTCAAACCAAAAAATTATCCATAAAAACAATACAAAATACATTGGCAAAGCAATTGTCAATGTGGAAAATTGAAATGGATTATGCTCTTTTAGTTTCATAATATTTATAATTCAAAAATACTACCAAAATTTATTTTCGGTAGAAATGTCAGTTATTTACTTTAATATAACAAATTAACAATTCAACAATTACAAAAATAAACATTATTTTTACACTATGAATCAAGCACCTTTAGCTGAACGTATAAGACCAAAGAAATTAGATGACTATATTTCTCAACAACATTTAGTTGGAGAAAAGGGTAAATTAACTTCGCATATTAAAAACGGAATTATACCTAGTTTAATTTTTTGGGGTCCGCCAGGAATTGGAAAAACAACGCTGGCAAATATTATAGCAAATGAATCTGACAGACCATTTTATGCTTTAAGTGCCATAAATTCTGGCGTAAAGGATATTCGCGAGGTTATTGAAAAAGCAAAAAATAGTGGCGGACTTTTTACAACTAAAAATCCAATATTATTTATTGATGAGATTCATCGTTTTAGTAAATCACAACAAGATTCTTTACTTGGAGCTGTTGAAAAAGGTTGGGTTACACTTATTGGAGCAACTACTGAAAACCCAAGCTTTGAGGTCATACCCGCACTACTTTCACGTTGCCAAGTTTACACATTAAATGCTTTTGGAAAAGAAGACTTATTGGCTTTATTAGATAGAGCTTTAGCGGAAGACGAAATACTTTCAAAAACAGACATAACTTTAAAAGAAACCGATTTACTATTAAAATACTCTGGTGGAGACGCTAGAAAATTATTAAATATTTTTGAACTTTTAATCAATTCGGTTGAAGAACCTGTAATTGTAACTAATGATTTGGTAGAAAGTAATATTCAGCAAAATTTAGTGCGCTATGATAAAACAGGAGAACAACATTATGACATTATATCTGCTTTTATTAAATCAATTAGAGGTTCCGACCCAAATGCCGCTTTGTATTGGTTAGCACGAATGATTGATGGCGGAGAAGATGTCAAATTTATTGCTCGTAGGTTATTGATTTTATCTTCCGAAGATATTGGTAATGCCAATCCAACAGCTTTAATTATGGCTAATAATACTTTTCAAGCTGTTTCAATTATTGGCAACCCTGAATCTAGAATTATCTTGGCACAATGTGTCGTTTATTTAGCTAACTCGCCTAAAAGCAACTCTTCTTATATAGCCATTGATAAAGCGCTACAAATGGTTAAAGATACTGGTAATTTACCTGTACCTTTACATTTACGTAATGCTCCAACTAAGCTAATGAAAGATTTGGGGTATGGTGATAATTACAAGTATTCACATAATTACACTAATGGTTTTATTGCTCAAGAGTTTTTACCTGCCGAAATTACAGATACTAAATTTTATGAACCAAGCAATAACCAACGTGAAAATATTTTTAGAGATACTTTAAAAAAACGCTGGAAAGAAAAATATGGATATTAATACATTATTATGTCAAAAGAAATAGAACGTAAATTTTTAGTAAAATCTGAGTATAAAAATTTTGCAATTAAACACGAAAAAATCACACAAGGTTTTTTATCTACTGTTCCAGAGCGAACAGTTCGTGTACGAGTCAAAGGCAAAAAAGGTTTTTTAACAATTAAAGGTATTGGGAATAAATCTGGCACAACAAGATATGAATTTGAAAAAAAAATAAGTTTAAACGAAGCTAGTGAATTATTAAAAATTTGTGAAAAAGGTATAATTGAAAAGACAAGATATATTATACCAACAGATAAAAATTTATTTTTCGAAGTAGATGAATTTTATGGTGATAATGAAGGTTTAGTTCTTGCAGAAATTGAATTACCAACCGAAAACACTAAATTTAAAAAACCAGATTGGCTTGGAAAAGAAGTAACAGGAGACAAACGTTATTATAATTCCGTCTTAAAACAAAATCCTTATAAAAATTGGAAATAAACCAATCCCTATAAGGATTTAATAATTTAAAAATAAATGAATTTATTTTACTTTTAAATAAGAAATAATATTAATATTTACTTCATTCCAAGTTTTAGAAATACCATCTTTACCTTTATGTAATTCATTACATACTTTGTTTAAGGCATCAATTGCAATTTTAGATTTCCAGTTATCAAGGTTCAATGTAGCATTAATTTCAAGCATTTGTCCACTAATAGTATAGTTTATTGGCAACTTAGTTGTAATCCCATTCATAGTTAAATCAATATTCCCTTTACCTTTTTCATCTAAATTAACTCTTCCGTTAATGCTTTGTGTACTTTTCATTGCTCCAAAAAACGATTTAATAAGTTTAGAATCTCTATCGGCATTTTTAGTATCAATACTATTTACAGGTACGCTAAATTCAATTTTATTAACAGCATCAAAGGGATTTGCTGTTGTATTACTATTTACAACTTTCACTGTTTTAAACACTCCTTTTACAGGGACTTTCTCTGTTGTTTTATAGGCTGTCCAATTAATTGTTGTAGTATTTGGTTCAATAGTATATTGAATTGCATCCGCTTTTTTTAATTCATTTTTACAAGATGTTAATTGAGTAATAAATAATATAATTACGATAATACTTGAGATTTTTGTGCGCATATTTAATTAATTTTGTGGTTTATATATCCTTCTACTAATTTAATGTATTTTTCTTTTGCCTCGTCACTCGTTAAATGTTTGTATTGAAAAAGTGCGTTCAATTTAAAGCCATTTCTAACTCCATCATTACCAGACGGCATATGAATACTTCCTTTATTTGCCCCAATTGTATAAAACGCATAAAAACGTAGCATTATATCAGGCGGAAGTTTTTTAGTCATAGCTGAAGCAAGTTCAAATGCTTTATTAAAACGTTCTTCTAGACTTACCATTTTTATACTTTTTCTGCAATTACAGTTTCTCCACCTCTAGTAACTTGATCTAAGCTTACATTTATTTTCATATCTAAAGGTACAAAAACATCCACTCTTGAACCAAATTTTATAAAACCTGCATCTTTACCTTGAATACTTTTATCTCCAACTTTTGCATAATTTACAATCCTTCTAGCAAGTGCTCCTGCAATTTGCCTATATAAAATTTCACCAACAGTATTATTATCAACAACAATAGTTGTTCTTTCATTTTCGGTAGATGCTTTTGGATGCCAAGCTACTAAATATTTACCTGGATGATATTTACTAAAATTAACTTTTCCACTAATTGGGTATCTTGTAACATGCACATTTAAAGGTGACATAAATATAGAAATTTGTCTTCTTTTGTCTTTAAAATATTCACTTTCAACTACTTCTTCAATAACAACTACTTTACCATCAACTGGCGCAATAATCTGATTATCTTTCAAAATAGTATGCCTTTTAGGATTTCTAAAAAACTGTAAAATAATTATTAATAAAAACAATACTAATATAGTTAATAATAGATTTAACCAACTAGTCTGTATATATTTATCAATTACAACTATTGAAATAGCACTTATTGCTAATGAGCTTAATATGATGAAATATCCTTCTTTATGAAACATTTAATGTAAATTTAAGTTTTTAGTTAAGTAAATAAAGGTAAATATAAAAGGCGTTGCATAAATAATACTATCCAATCTATCTAAAAAACCTCCATGCCCTGGTATTAAGTTACTACTATCCTTAATGTTGGCTTGTCTTTTAAACATCGACTCTATTAAATCTCCAACAACTCCAAAGATACTAATTATTATTGAAATTATTAACCATTGTAACAAGCTAGTATTTGTGAAATAAAATGAAATAACATATGCTGCAATAAAAGTAAAAATAACACCTCCAATAAAACCTTCTACAGTTTTCTTTGGTGATATGCGTTCAAATAATTTGTTTTTTCCTAATTGCCTTCCTATAAGGTAAGCAAAAGTGTCACTTGTCCAAGTTAAAATAAAAATACCAAGTACAATAATACTATTAAATGTTTTAAAAATATCAGGTATACTTATTAATAATATAAAAGGGACAACAGTGTATAATATAGTTAGTGTTATTTTTCCAAGATGACTTATAGCTTTCTTTTTTTCGTCTAACAAGGTATTTATAAAGGATATGAATACAACTAACATTCCCAAAATCATTACTACATTCCCAATAACTGAATAATCAAGATGTCTTAAATAGGAAGCGATAAATAATGAAATTCCAAAAATATAAGACACGCAACTTTCAAGCTTAATCATTTTTTGAAATTCGTAAATGGAGAACATCATAAAAACAAAAAATAATCCATAAAAGGCAATGGCACTTGTAATTGTAGCAAAGACAATCAAAAGTACGTAGATAATTCCAAAAATAAGACGTTTGCTAAAATTATTCATAATTATAAATCTTCTAAAAGCAGTAAATATAAGTTTTTAGCATTATTATTACCGTAATCCATAAAATCAACAGGTTTTTTATTTGGATTATAATTTTTTATTGGACTTATGTTTGAAGGTAATTTACCTTTATACATATTTTTAATACCCATTAAAGCATCATCATTATTAGTAACTATTTGACTTGTTTTTGCAAATACAATAAAATGGACTGGTAACTCTTTTAACTTAATTTCTTTCAATTGGTTTGAAGAGAAAAGTATGCTTCCATCTTTAGCAATTAAATGTTCACATGTAGTGAAAAATGGTGTTAAGCTTGTTTGCTCATCGGTACTATTAACTTCATTAATAAATAATATTTTTTGTAAGTCCTTATCAAAACATAAGACGCTTTCCCAAGAATTCTCTTTTACGATATTTAATAAATTATTATTAATTTCCTCTTGACTAGCACAATACAAGAATTTACCACCATTTTTAGTGAATAAATGAACAAAATTCTCATCTAAAGGAAGATTTATTTTAGGTTCTTCAACTAACTCTTTCTCAGATTTGTTTTTTATTGAAGAAAATATTTTTTTAAAGAAACTCATATAAATTAGTATTAAACAAATATACAAAAATAAGTCCACTCATTATTTAACAAATAAGTGAACTTATAATTTACTCTTCCTCTTTAGTCTTTTTGGCTTCTTCCAAAGCCTTTAATTTATTTTCTTTCTTTTTAGAGTTACTTACTGCTATTGGTGATTTAACAAATGGTCTTTTACCAAAAATTCGTGTTAAATCATCACCAAATATCACTTCTTTTTCTAAAAGCAACTCTGCTAATTCGTTTAATTTACTTTGATTATCTTTGATTACATTTATTGCTCGTTGGTATTGTTCTTCAATAATTCGAGAAATTTCTTCATCAATAATTTGAGCTGTCTTTTCACTATATGGTTTTGTGAAACCTTGCCCTTGAGGATCGTAATAACTCACATTACCAATTTTATCACTCAAACCATAAATCATAACCATCGCTTTTGCTTGTTTCATTACTTTTTCTAAATCACTCAAAGCTCCTGTTGTAATAACGTCAAATGAAACTTTTTCGGCAGCTCTTCCTCCAAGAGTAGCACACATTTCATCTAACATTTGTTGTTTAGAAACCAACATACGTTCTTCTGGTAAATACCAAGCAGCACCAAGTGATTGTCCACGAGGAACAATAGTAACTTTTACTAAAGGAAAGGCATGTTCTAACATCCAGCTAACAGTAGCATGACCAGCTTCATGATATGCAACTGTTGTCTTTTCTCTAACGGTAATTAATTTATTTTTCTTTTCTAAACCACCAACAATTCGATCGGTTGCATCTAAAAAGTCTTGATGATACACTAATTTTTTATTAGCTCTAGCAGCAATTAATGCAGCTTCATTACAAAGATTTGCAATATCAGCACCAGAAAAACCAGGTGTTTGCTTAGATAAAAATTCTAAATCAACATCATCGTTAAGTTTTAAGGGTTTTATATGTACTTGAAATATTTCCTTACGCTCATTCAAATTTGGTAAATCAACAAAAATTTGCCTATCAAACCTTCCTGCACGCATTAAAGCCTTATCTAATACATCAGCCCTATTTGTTGCGGCAATTACAATTACATTAGTATCTGTACCAAAACCATCCATTTCAGTTAATAACTGATTTAAAGTGTTTTCACGCTCGTCATTTCCTCCAGTCATGTTGTTTTTCCCACGCGCTCTACCAATTGCATCAATTTCATCTATAAAAATAATACTAGGCGATTTCTGTGCAGCTTGCTTAAACAAATCACGTACTCTTGACGCACCAACACCTACAAACATTTCTACAAAATCAGAACCAGAAAGAGAGAAAAATGGAACTTTTGCTTCTCCTGCAACTGCTTTTGCTAATAATGTCTTCCCTGTACCTGGTGGACCAACTAATAATGCTCCTTTTGGTATTTTACCTCCAAGCTTTGTATATTTATCTGGGTTCTTTAAGAAATCTACAATTTCTTGAACTTCTTCTTTTGCTCCTTCTAAACCTGCAACATCTTTAAATGATGTATGTGTGTCTTTATCTTTATCAAATAATTTTGCTTTTGATTTTCCAATAGAAAAAATCTGACCAGGTCCACCTCCAGAACCACCTGCTCCTCCAGACATTCTACGCATAAAAAATATCCAAATACCTATAAGTATTAAGAACGGTGAAAAACCGATGAGCATATCCGCAAAAGTTTCTTTTTGAATATCAAATTTCTTGTCAAAATCTAAATTGTTTTTTTCTTTTTCATCATCTAAAAATTTTTCAAAATTCTGTAAATCACCAAATAAAACCGTGAAATTTGCAGGCTTTTTTATTTGATTCATAAAACTTTGATTCGAAATATATTCTTTATATTCTTCTTTTGATTTAGCCTCCTCTTTTAAAAAAATTTCTGCATAATGATTATTAATCACTAAATTGATTTTTTCAATATCATTTTTTGGTAATATTTCTTCAAACTCTGTAAAGCTTACTTTGTTATTTTGATTATTATCACCAAATAACATAAAAGATAATAATATTGAAAAAATAACAGCGTAAATAACCCAAGTAATGTTAAACTTGAATTTAACTTCTTTTGGCTGATTTTTATTCTTTTTAAAAGGTAACTTTTTATCGTTTTTATTTTTACTCATTTATATTTTTTAAAAAGCATTAATATGAACTACTTATTTTTGTAATCTTTGCATCTCCCCAAAGTTCTTCTAGCGCATAAAATTCTCTTATTTGCTTTTGGAAAATATGCACAACAACATGTACATAATCTACTAAAACCCATTCTGAATTACCTTCACCTTCTACATGCCAAGGTTTTTCTTGTACATTTTTACCAACCATCTTTTGTACTGAACCAGAGATAGCACTTACTTGAGTATTTGAATTTCCATCACAGATAATAAAATAATCACAAACAGTGTTTTCTAAATCTCTTAAATCAAGAATCGTAATGTTTTCTCCTTTCACTTCTTCAATACCCTTAATTATCTCTGTAATTAGTAGGTCGTTATTAACTATTTTTTTTGTCATTCAAATTATTATATTAACTGCAAATGTATTAATTTTATCCTTTATATTTTATTAAAAATACAATAAAAAAACAGGTTGCTATTATGAATATTCGCAAACTTAGTGCCATCAACTCTACTAATGAATTTTTAAAAGAACTTTGCACTAAAATTGACTTAGAAAATTTCACTGTTATTAGTGCCGATTTTCAAACTAACGGTAAGGGACAAACTTCAAACAAATGGTACTCAGACAAAGGCAAGAACCTGTTATTTAGCATATTAATAAACGACTTGTATTTGGATATTTCAAAACAGGCATACTTTAATTTTGCTATTTCAATTGGCATTCATCAAATATTAACTAATTATCTACCTCAAATAAAAATTAAATGGCCAAACGACATTATGGCAGGTAAGAATAAAATTTGTGGTATTTTAATTGAAAATACTATAAAAAAATCAATTATTTCACAAAGTATTATTGGAATTGGTCTAAATGTAAATCAATTAAATTTTCCTGATGAAATACCTAATGCAACATCTTTTATAAAAATATTAAATAAACAATTTGATAGAGATCAACTTTTATTAGAAATATTTAATGCTATAAATCATCAAATATCATATTTAAAAAATTGTGAATTTAACAAACTAAAAACTACTTATGAATCTGTTTTATTTAAAAAAGACATTCCCTCTATCTTTAAATCTAAGCAAAATACTTTTTTAGGAAAAATAGTAGGAGTTACCAATACTGGATTATTACAATTAGAACTTGAAACTGGAGAATTAAAGGAGTTTTATAATAAGGAGTTAATTTTTCTTTAATAAATTTATTTTCATTTTATTCGGCGTAATAGACAAAATAGTTGATAAAATTATCTGTATCCGTTTCTAAAAAAGAGCCAAGAAGAGTAGTCGTTTTAATGTACAATTTATTGGAAAAGAAACTTTGGGGTAATGCTCTTCAAAGATGCTTATACCAAATAAAATCTTTTAAAATACTATGTAAAATATGAAACTAATACTCTTTACATCCAAGGAATAAATGAATTAAAAAAACAAGGTTTTGAAGTACTTGTAATTGTTTGTGACGG
>CAYOFS010000017.1:0-22691 GCA_964403095.1 uncultured Flavobacteriaceae bacterium
AACTTAGTGGTTGCAAAAATGACTAAGAAAGATAAGGAATTACTGTCTAATATGTAGTTATTAAAACGTTATGTAATAAACGGAATTGCTAAAACAACTTTAATTGTCCGCCTGTTTAATAATTAATATTCATAATGCCTTTAGTTTTTTAATTGTATCAATAGGCTTATCACTTTTAAATACAAAACTTCCAGCGACCAAAACATCAGCTCCAGCTGCTAATAGCTTTGCACCAGTTTCTGTATTTACACCACCATCAATTTCAATTAAAGCTTTTGAGCCTGATTTTTCAATCATATCTTTTAGCTGAATAACTTTTTTATACGTATTCTCAATAAATGATTGTCCTCCAAAACCAGGATTTACACTCATAATTACTACCACATCAATATCTTGTATTACATCTTCTAAAACCGAAATTGGTGTGTGTGGATTTATAGCAACTCCAGCTTTCATTCCTTCTGCATGAATTGCTTGAATTGTTCTGTGTAAATGTGGGCAAGATTCATAATGAACAGATAAAATGTCGGCTCCAATTTCTTTAAATGTTTTAATGTATTGATCTGGGTTAACAATCATTAAATGAACATCTAATGTTTTTTTAGCATGTTTATTAATTGCCGAAATTACGGGCATTCCAAACGAAATATTTGGTACAAAAACTCCGTCCATAACATCAATATGAAACCAATCAGCTTCACTGTTATTAATCATTTCAATATCTCGTTGTAGGTTAGCAAAATCAGCAGCTAAAACCGATGGTGCAATTAAATGTGACATAAATCAGTTATTTTTAATAATTATTTTTCAAAAATAGTATAAAAAAACTCGCAACAATGTGCGAGTTTTAATTTTTATTAGTTACTTATTAACCTAAATAAGTTTTTAGTATTTTACTTCTAGAGGTGTGTTTTAGCCTTCTAATAGCTTTTTCTTTAATTTGTCTAACTCTTTCACGTGTTAGTTCAAATGTCTCACCTATTTCTTCTAAAGTCATAGGATGTCCTTCGCCTAAACCAAAATATAAAGACACAACATCTGCCTCTCTTGGTGTTAAGGTATCTAAAGCACGTAATATTTCTGTTTTTAATGATTCGTGTAATAAATTCATATCAGGGATTGGAGATTCTCCTGATCTAAGTACATCGTAAAGGTTTGAATCTTCTCCTTCGATTAATGGAGCGTCCATAGAAACATGACGTCCAGAATTTTTCATAGATTCTTTTACATCGTTTATAGACATGTCTAATTCTTTTGCAATTTCTTCAGGTGAAGGCGGTCTTTGATTGTCTTGCTCTAAACGTGCAAATGTTTTATTAATTTTATTAATAGACCCAATTTTATTTAATGGTAACCTAACAATTCTTGATTGTTCTGCTAAGGCTTGTAAAATAGATTGTCTAATCCACCAAACTGCGTAAGAAATAAATTTAAAACCACGTGTTTCATCAAAACGTTTTGCTGCTTTAATCAAGCCTAAATTACCTTCATTAATTAAATCTGGTAAAGTTAATCCTTGGTTTTGGTATTGTTTAGAAACTGAAACCACAAATCTTAAATTGGCTTTCACTAATTTATCTAAAGCACGATCATCACCAGCTTTAATACGTTGTGCTAATTCCACTTCCATATCTGCGGTTATCAAATCAACCTTTCCTATTTCTTGTAAATATTTATCTAAAGAGGCGGTTTCTCTGTTGGTAACCTGCTTGGTAATTTTTAGTTGTCTCATAGTTTATATAGATTATTTAGTTATCTACTTATTATACGTTACAATGATTGATAATGTTACAAAAAAATCAAAAATTATCTACTGGGAATTGTTTTAATAGTGTTATTCGTTTTTTTAAGGAGTTAATTTGCTTATATAACGGCTTGAAAAACAATATAATATCTTTAATTCCAGACTGTGTTATTTGTTGAGATAAAAACAACTGTTCTTTTAAAATTTTTTCCATGTTATTACAAATATCAATATCTTCAATTTCATAATATCGTAATATCGAATACGACATGTATAAAACTTTATAACCAGGTATCTTCACAAGCACATTATTATTTGAATTTAACAAGGGATTAAAATATAGTTCAAATTTAGCTTTACTAATATCACGCTGACCAAAATGAGTGGTTTCTTCAATTCTAGTAATAGTTGTTTTTAATTCTTTTAAAATATTTAAAGAAGATTTATATGATAATAAATTGGCATCATAAAAATATTGGATTTGATTTAATATAGTGTTAATAATATTTGAACTCCATATTTCCATTATTTTAACATTTCTATACAATTCTCCTGCCTTTAAAATAACTAATATTAATGATTCGGGAATATTAAAATCTTTAAAAGCTATTTTTTTAGAGTTTCTATCTTTACCTAAAATATGCAACCATACATATATTTTAAAACGTAACAATTCGGTATCATAAAGAAGGTGGAAAATGGGTAATTCTTTAGCCGAATAATACATTGCCCCATCATTTTTAAATACTCTTCTTAAATTTTCACAAACAATATTAAAATACTTTTCTAATGATTTAAAATCTACTATTTCCAAAGTTTTTCTAACAACAATTTTAGAATCATCATCAACCAAATACAACCTATTTAATGATACTTTAAAATGCTTAGATAGTTTTATGCTATCTTCTAAAGATAGTTTTGTTTTTCCGTTTATCCTTCTATATGCAGCGTCATAGTTAATATCTAAAACAAAGGAAACCTCTTCAATAAAGGAAATTTTATTATTATTCTTTGATTTTATAATTTTAATGAATTGATTATCAATATTCGACATGTTTTTTTTTGATAAAAATACAATATATATTTATATGTCTTGCAAAAAACACAAAACAATTTAATTAAGTATTAATATATTTGCATAATAATTTTTATGAAAAGGAAATTACACCTCTATTAATGAGGTTATTAAGCTCTCGCATATTTTGTGAGAGTTTTTTATTATATGTTTTTGTGTTTTAATTAAAAATAAAAACCTCCCAACAAACAAGTTAGGAGGTTTTATATAAATAATAGATTTAATAATATTATTATCTTCTATCTCTATTTCGGTTATCTCTACCACGATTATTATCTCTTGGTGGTCTTGGTGCTCTTTCTACATAACCTTCTGGTTTTTCTAATAAAGCTTTTCTAGATACTTTATCCTTTTTAGTCCTTGGATCTTTACCGAAATATTTAATTTCGAATTCATCACCTACATTAACTACGTCGGTAACTTTCTCTGTGCGTTCCCAAGCTAATTCAGATATATGTACTAACACTTCGTTTCCTGGAGCGTCTAAATATTCAACAACAGGTCCAAAATCTAATACTTTAATTACTTTTACTTTGTAAGTAGCGTTAATTTCTGGTTTAAAAGTAATAGAATCAATCATTGCGATTGCTTTATCTATTTTTTCTTGGTTTATACCTTGTATTTCTACAACACCGTTTTCATTTTCATCTTCGGTTACTGATATAACTGTATCAGTATCTTTTTGCATTTGTTGAATTACTTTTCCTCCAGGACCAATAACTGCACCAATAAATTCATTGGCAATAATTACTTGAACCATTTTTGGAGCGTGATCTTTTACTGTAGCATTTGGAGCTGCAATTGTATCGGTTAATTTACCTAAAATATGTAATCTACCATCACGAGCTTGCTCTAAAGCTTTTTCAAGAATTTCGTAAGACAATCCTTTTACTTTAATATCCATTTGACAAGCAGTAATACCATCTGCAGTTCCGGTTACTTTAAAATCCATATCACCTAAGTGATCTTCATCACCAAGAATATCAGATAAAACGGCATATTTTCCAGATTCAACATCGGTAATTAAACCCATTGCAATTCCAGATACTGGTTTTTTTAATTCTACACCAGCATCCATAAGTGCCATTGTACCAGCACAAACTGTTGCCATTGAAGACGAACCGTTAGATTCTAATACTTCAGAAACTACTCTTACTGTATAAGGACAATCATCATCAATCATACCTTTTAATGCACGTTGTGCTAAGTTACCATGACCAACTTCTCTACGAGAAGTTCCACGTAATGGTCTTGCTTCACCAGTACAAAAAGGAGGGAAGTTATAATGTAAATAGAAACGTTCTTCACCTTCGTAAGTTGGTAAATCAACTCTATTTGCATCTCTAGAACCACCTAAAGTAACCGTTGCTAATGCTTGTGTTTCACCACGAGTAAATACAGCTGAACCGTGTGTTGATGGTAAGTAATCTACTTCACACCAAATATCTCTAATTTCCGTTGTTTTTCTTCCATCTAAACGAATACCTTCGTCCATAGTTAAATTACGGATAGCTTCTTTTTGAGATTTATTAAAATATTTAGACACTAAATGTCCTTTTTCTTCTAATTCTTCTTCTGTAAATAAGGCTTTTACCTCATCTTTAATTGCTGAGAATTTTTCGCTTCTTTCTTGCTTGGAAGTTCCTGCTTTAGCAATTTCATAACATTTATCGTAAGCGTAATCGTTTACTTTTTTTGCAGTATCTTCGCAAATATCTGCCATATTATATTCACGAGTTTCTAAAACACGACCTGCTTTTTTAGCTAAACTAACTTGAGCGGCACATTGTACTTTAATTGCTTCGTGTGCAAATTTAATTGCATCTGCCATTTCTTTTTCAGAACATTCGTCAAACTCACCTTCAACCATCATTACTGATTCTGCCGAAGCTCCAACCATCATATCCATGTCGGCTCTTTCTAAGTCTGATCTACTTGGGTTGATTACAAATTCACCATCAATACGTGCAACACGTACTTCTGAGATTGGGTATTCAAAAGGAATATCGGTCAATGCAATACAAGCTGATGCTGCTAAACCTGCTAAGGCATCTGGCATTACATTTTCATCTGCTGACATTAATTGTATCATTACTTGAGTTTCAGCATGATAATCTTTTGGAAATAAAGGTCTTAAAACTCTATCAATCAAACGCATTACTAAAATTTCTTCATTACTTGGTCTAGCTTCTCTTTTAAAGAAACCTCCAGGATAACGACCTGCTGCTGCAAATTTCTCACGATAATCTACTGTTAATGGTAGAAAATTCATACCATCTTTTGCTTCGTAAGCTGAAACAACTGTTGCTAACAACATTGCTTTTCCCATTCTAACCACAACTGATCCGTGCGCTTGTTTGGCTAATCTTCCTGTTTCGATAGTAATTACTCTACCATCGGCTAATTTAATTTCTTCCGTAAATAATTCTGGAATCATAATTTTAATTTTTTTGTATAAAGTCTTCAATCTTTATACGGTTATACATTTATTTTTGTTTCTACTTGTTATATGATAGACGTTTTTATGCAAAATTTTTAAGACTTTTACTAAAAAAAAGAGGCATAAAGCCTCTTTTTATATAGTAGAAATTACTTTCTAATTCCTAATTCTTTAATAATTGCACGATAACGTAATACGTCTGTTTTGATTAAGTAATCTAATAAAGATTTACGCTTTCCTACCAATTTCACTAACGAACGCTCTGTATTATAATCTTTACGATTATTCTTTAAATGCCCTGTTAAATGATTAATTCTGAATGTAAATAATGCTATTTGACCTTCTGATGTTCCAGTGTCAGTAGCTGACTTACCGTGTTTAGCGAAAATTTCCGCTTTTTTTTCTGCTGTTAAATACATGCTAATATTGTTTAAATGATTTTTATGTATAACCCTAAACGTTTAGGGTTTTAAGTGTGCAAAAATAAGCTTTTTTATTAAGATATATATTTTTTTAGTAATTTAATTCTCAACTATGCTCTTACGGGAATATTTTGTATTAAATCTATATATAAATTAATTTGTTTTTTTAAATTTTTACGTTCATAAATTGCATCTAAAAACCCATGTTCTAAAACAAATTCGGAACGTTGAAAACCTTCTGGCAATTCCTTACCTGTTGTATCTTTCACAATTCTTGGTCCTGCAAAGGCAATTAGAGCATTTGGTTCGGCTATATTAATATCTCCAAGCATTGCAAATGATGCTGTAGTTCCACCAGTAGTTGGATCGGTACATAGTGATATATAAGGTATTTTAGCTTCTGCTAGTTGTGCTAATTTAGCTGATGTTTTTGCTAATTGCATTAATGATAGCGCAGATTCCATCATTCGTGCTCCACCTGATTTTGAAATCATTAAAAAAGGTGTTTTGTGCTTGATTGAATAATCAATAGCTCTTGCTATTTTTTCACCAACCACAGAACCCATTGAACCTCCAATAAATGCAAAGTCCATTGCTGCAATAACAATATTTTTACCATAAGATTTACCAACGGCTGTTCTTACAGCATCTTTTAAGTTGGTTTTTTCTTTAGCTGCTTTTAATCGATCACTATATTTCTTGGTGTCTTCAAACTTTAAAGGGTCTTTTGATGTAAGGTTTTCGTCTAATTCCTTAAATTTATTATCGTCAAAAAAAATTTCAAAATATTCTGCACTTCCAATTCTAACGTGATAACCATCTTCAGGACTTACGTAAAGGTTTTCTTTAAGTTCTTTTGTTTCTATTATTTTCCCACTAGGTGTTTTATACCACAAACCTCTTGGAACGTCTTTTTTATCTTCGGTGGAAGTTTGAATTCCTTTATCTGTTCTTTTAAACCAACTCATGTTTTTATTGTTTAATTGTTAATTTGTTGATGTGTATTAATAATTATAATACATCAACACAATTTAAATCAGCGAAAGCTTTTTTAAATCGTTCTTTAAAAGTTTCCTCGCCTAGACGCATCCATTTTCTTGGGTCATAATATTTCTTATTTGGCAATTCTTCTCCTTCAGGATTTCCTATTTGAGACTTTACATAATCTGCCTTATCATTAAAATAATCACGAACACCTTCCATAAAAGCATATTGTAAATCGGTATCAATATTCATTTTGATTACACCGTAACCTATAGCTTCCTTAATTTCTGCTTCTGTTGATCCTGATCCTCCATGAAAGACAAAATCTACAGGGTTTGCCTCTGTATTGTACTTTTCTTCTATATATTTTTGCGAATTATCTAAAATTTTAGGAGTAAGCTTTACATTTCCTGGTTTATAAACACCATGAACATTTCCAAAAGATGCCGCAATAGTAAATCTCGGGCTTATTTTAGATAGTTCTTCATAAGCGTATGCAACTTCTTCTGGTTGTGTGTATAATTTTGACACATCAACATCTGTATTATCTACACCATCTTCTTCTCCGCCTGTAATACCTAATTCAATCTCTAAAGTCATGTCTATCTTAGCCATTCTAGCTAAATATTTTTTACAGATTGCAATATTTTCTTCTAACGGCTCTTCGGATAAATCAATCATATGTGAACTATATAAAGGTATTCCATTCTCTTTATAAAATTGTTCTCCTGCATCTAGCAAACCATCAATCCAAGGTAGTAATTTTTTAGCACAGTGATCCGTATGTAATATTACTGGAATATCATAAAGTTCTGCCATTGTATGTACATGCTTTGCTCCTGCAATAGAACCTGCAATTGCTGCTTTTTGGTTTTCGTTAGACAGACCTTTTCCTGCATTAAAATAAGCTCCACCATTCGAAAACTGAACAATAACTGGTGAGTTTAATTCTTTTGCTGCTTCCAAAACTGCATTTACAGTACTTGAACCCACTACATTTGCCGCTGGCAAAGCAAATTTATTTGCTTTAGCAAGTTTAAATATTTCCTGAACTGTATCTCCACTAGCTACACCTGATTTAATTTTTTTTGACATATATATTTTGAATTTTAGCTACAAAAATAAGCAAAAAAGATAGTTTTTTTGATAAAAAAAGTATTTTTACAACAATCTCTATAATTAATATTAGAATGGATAATTAATTCCGAAGTTAAATACCGCGTTTGAAAAATTATAATTTTTAAACCAACGGTTGTTTTTTGACAGATAAGGTTCGTAGGTTTTAAACCCGAAATCGGTTCTAAATATTAAAAACCCGAAATCATATCTAAACCCAATACCTGAACCTATTGCAATTTCTTCAAGTGAATTAAACCCTTTAAATTTAGCCTGTTTATTTGTTAATTTTGAGTTAGTTAAATCCCACACATTACCTGCATCAATAAATAAAGCACTATAGAAGCTATTAATTATTTTAAATCGGTATTCAAAGTTAGAAACAAGTTTTAAATTACCAATATTAAAATCTAAATTACTTAATGATGATCCTGGGCCTAAATCAAATGTTTTCCAAGCTCTAATGTCATTTGATCCACCTGCTCTATAACTTCTACTAAAAGGTATTTCGGTTGAATTACCAAAAGGAATAGCAGCTCCAACAAAAGCTCTAAATACTAAATGATTATTATTATATAAATTCCAATGTTTTTTATATTCAAGTTCTGTTTTAATATACTGTGCAATTGGTAAGCCGAAAATACTTTTTTTCTCGTTAGTGTCTTCCTTTGTTAAAGCACTCGTAAGTGTACCCGAAGATACAATTCGTCCGTTAAAAAAAGAAAATCTATGGTCATTTATACTGCTTTTACCATTATATGTGTATGTGTAAGACATTGTAGGAACTAAGACGTCTTCTGTAATAATATTTTTACGTTCTCTTACACGTTGAACCGTTTTAAAATTTTCAAAATCAGTTGATACAAAATTGTTTTCAGGGTTTAGTACATAGTCCATATACAAAGTTGTGTTGGTAACTTCTCCTTCATCATTCGTACTTGCCGAATGCGTAATATCTTGAGCTACATTACTCAGTTTAACAAATTCAGAGTTAAACACATTAAAATAATTTAAAGAGTTTATATTATTGATATACTGTACATTTAATAATTCAAATTGATGTTTTACTTTAGATCCATTTCGCCAATTATACAAAATATTTCCTGTTATATTTTGCCTATCTAAACCTATGTTTTTTTGAAAACTTGTACTTATACCAATATTTGTTGATGGTCGCATTGCCTTGGTAATAAGATTATTTGTTTTAAATGGCAAAAATATTCGCGGAATTTTTAACGATGTATTTGCTCCTATTTCCCATGCTGTTAATCCAAAAAAATTAAAATCAGGGTCAGCTGTATCTTCGGCTACATTTAAAAAAGAACCTTGCACAGAAAGTTCAAGAATTTCGGAACCTCTAAAGGTGTTACGACTAATAAACCCTAGTTTTCCTAAAACTCCAAAAGGTTTAATATTTGAATGTGTTACTTCTCCATGTAAATCTAATCCGAATTTTTTAAGTGGGATTAATTTAATATTTGCATCTAAGTTTCCCGCTGCATTTTCTATATATTCTATGTTGATTGGCGATTTAAAAATCTTTAAATCACTTAAATACTGAATGGTAGTTCTACGCTCATCATCTTTATAAATTCCGTTAGGAGTAATAGCTATTGCATTAGATAATCTTTTAGGTTTAAACCTTAACTTATCATGAGAATAGAACGTATATCCTTTAAAACTAAAGGTGTCTTTGTAAATTTTATTACTTTCTAAAAAAGAATAATCAGTAAAAATATTTATTTTAGTTACTTTTTGAACTTTAAAGGGTTTTATATAAGCGCTATCGTTTTTAAGGATTCTTTTTTCCTTAATAATTAACTTAATATCTCTTTTAAATAGCGTAGAGTCTTTTTTAATAGCCTCATAAGAAATGAAATTTTTAGGGAAGAAAAATATACCTGAATTTATAAATAATTTTCTTAATCTGTTTTGTTCTTTGATAAGGTTGTTTCTACTATACTGGTTTCCTTCGGTTATAAAAGATTCTTGTTTATTTTTATTATAAATATCCTTAAGTATTGGCGATTCTATATCTATAATAAAATTATTAATTAAATAAGGTTTGTTTGTGGTAATACTATATTGTATTTCTTTCTTCTTTTTTCCTTTTTTTATCTCTTTAAACGCTACCTCGGCATCGAAAAAACCTTTATTAAAGTAGTGTTTTTTTAATGTTTTTACTGATTTTTTCGTTTTTTTGAAGTCAACAATTACGGGTAGTTCACCATTGTTTTGTAAAACTGTATTTATTTTTTTATTAAACTTAAACACCTCTTCCACTTGTTTATCAGAAAAAACAGTTTGTATAAAATTAGTTGTTTTTGGTTTACGAATCGACCATTGCTCAACAGTTGATTCAAATTTAGGGTTAGACCAATTATACACATATAAGGCAAAAGGTAAACCAAAAACATTCTGATTTGGTCGTTGGTTGATGTAAGACAACACCTCTAAATCTTTTATTTTTTTATCATTTACAATAACACTGTTTTCGGTCAATAAATGCTGATTATCATTTAATCGTTTAACCGAATTACAAGAAGTAATTAGACTAATTGATAAGATAATAAATGCTATTTTTGTGATGTTATTCAAATTGATGCTTATTTTGTGTCAAAAATAATTAATTTCTAAAGATAAATAACCTAAGTTAAAAACTATGTTAAGTAAAAGCCAAATAAAACTGATTAATAGCTTACAGCAAAAAAAGTACCGAAATAAATTTGGTTTATTTATTGTGGAAGGAAAAAAATCGGTTAATGAGTTTTTACAGTCTGATTTTAAACTGGATAGTTTATTTGTTTTACAGAATCAAGAATTAATAATCAACAACCAAGATGTAAATGAGCTTGAAATAAGTACTAAAGATCTTAAAAAAATATCTGCTTTAAAAAATCCGAATCAAGTATTGGCAGTATTTCGTATTCCAAAAAATAAAAAAGCATCTGATAAAGGTTTAATTATGGTTTTAGATAATATTAAAGACCCTGGAAATTTAGGCACAATTATACGCTTATGTGATTGGTTTGGTGTTACGCAATTAGTTTGTTCTAATGAAACAGTAGATTGTTTTAATCCAAAAGTTGTTCAAGCAAGTATGGGTTCATTAACAAGAGTCTCTATTATATATACTAATTTAGAACAATATTTACACAAAACTAAATCGCCTATTTACGCTACTTTATTAGAAGGTGAAAACATATATCAAGATAATTTACCAAAAAATGCAGTTATTATTATGGGTAATGAAGCTAATGGTATTTCTAATAAAATAAAAGCTTTAGCTACAAACAAAATTACTATTCCGCAATTTAGTAAAACTCCAAATACTGAAAGCTTAAATGTTGCAATGGCTACTGCTATTTTATTGAGTGAGTTTAGACGTTAACCCATATTGTTTATGGTTTTCCGTAATCAAAAGCTCAAACACCAATAAATATAAGGAGCGCAAAGATATTTTATCGAAAGAATTGTTACCTAATTTTGAGGTTAAAATTAATTTATAGGTGTTTTGATGTTGAATTGGTATTAGCAGTTGGGCTTTGTAATAGAATAACTGAATATGTGGGTTAATCAAATACCAGCTTTAAAAATACACCTCGTGTAGCTAAGCTTTCAATTGGACCAGTATATGGACTTGTGGAATCAATATTATCTGGTATTAATTCATTATTCATAGAAAACACACCTACAATTGATGGTGAAAATTTAAAGTACGATAAGTAAAAATCCATACCAATACCTATCTCATACATAAAATTATGGCGTTTTAATCTAAATTCTCCTGCAAGGTTATCGTCAGGATTTTCTTCATTTGCCGAGAAGTTATAGTCATACGAAACTCCTCCAATAACAAATGGTCTTATATTATTTAATCTATTAGCACTAAATTTAAGTAATAGTGGTAAATGTAAGTATGTAGATGGTACTTCTCTTACACTATCTCTTTCGGTTAATAGTGTGTTGTTGTTAAAATACAAGGTTTTAACATTACTTGACAATCCAGGTTCAAACTGTAAACTCAAGTTTTTATTAATTCGCATTTCACCAACTACCCCAATTTTAAAACCAACACCACCATTAATAACCACTTCCGTTTCTGGATAGATAGATTCTTTATATTCTACTACATATTCTGTTTGTATCAAACCTATATAGTACCCGAAATTCCACATACCTTTATCTTTATTGGGTAAGTTTTCAATTCTTTTTTGCCCAAAAGCAGTTGTAAATCCTAACAAAAGGACAACGATTAAACTTATAAGAAGTGTGTTTTTCATTATAATTTATTTGTTAGTTGCAGTATAAATAGTCGAAATTCCAAATGCAACAGGTTTATTGTGTGCAGTATTAAACCCGTTTTTTAACAAAATATTGTTAAAGACTTCTCCATAAGGGAATTTTGCAGCTGATTCTGGTAAATAATCGTATGCTTTTTTATCTTTTGAAAATAAACCACCAACAGTTGGGATTATATATTTTGAATAAAACCTGAAAAATTGCTTCATTGGGAATTTTTCTGGCTGCGATGTTTCTAAGACTACAAAAACACCATCTTTTTTAAGTACACGATGTATTTCTTGTAAGCCTTTATCTAAATCCTCAAAATTACGAACACCAAAACCAACAGTAATTGCATCAAAAGTATCGTTTTCAAAAGGTAGTTTTTCCGAATCACCTAATACCATTTTAATTTGATTATCTAAGTTATTTGCTTTCACTTTTTTAATACCAACATCAAGCATTCCTTTAGAAATATCTAAACCTATTATTTTAGCATCCGTTATTTTTTTTGCTAACATAATGGCTAAATCACCAGTTCCAGTAGCAATATCTAAAAATTGTTTGTTTATTTTATTACTTGAGTGATTTTTAACAGTTTTAACCACTTTTTTACGCCAACCAATATCTAAACCAAATGTTAATACACGGTTTAAAAAATCATAATTAGACGAAACCTCATCAAACATTTTAGTTACTTGTTCTTTTTTACCTAAAGTAGATTCTTTATAAGGTGTAACCACTTTTTTTGTCATTATCTAGTAATTTTTGGCAAAAATACAAAATATAAACCCTTTATTTTAAAAATTTATTACAAATCACTTGACAACGCCTATATTGATATTGTATATTTGCCCAAAAATAAAAACAAGTATATTTATGAAATTATCAAAATTTATATTCGAATTACCAAACGAATTAACTGCACAAAAACCAGCAGACAACAGAGATGAATCTAAGTTAATGGTTATTGATAGAAAAAAAGGAACTATTAAACATAAAATATTTAAAGATATTATTAATTATTTTGATGAAGGAGATTCTTTATTATTCAACAATACAAAGGTTTTTCCTGCAAGATTATTTGGTAATAAAGAAAAAACTGGCGCAAGAATAGAGGTGTTTTTATTAAGAGAATTAAATGCTGAAACAAGACTTTGGGATGTTTTAGTTGATCCTGCAAGAAAAATAAGAATTGGTAATAAATTATTTTTTGGAGAAGATGGTAGTCTTGTAGCTGAAGTTATTGATAATACAACTTCAAGAGGTAGAACTTTACGATTTTTATTTGATGGTTCTTATGAGGAATTTAGAAAAAAATTAAATGAATTAGGAGAAACTCCAATTCCTAAATATATAGAAAGACCTCTAGAAGATTTTGATGATGAGCGTTTTCAAACAATTTATGCAAAACATGAAGGAGCGGTTTTTCCTCCAACAGCAGGAATGCATTTTTCTAAACACTTATTAAAAAGATTGGAAATTAAAGGTGTGGAACTAGAATATATAACACTCCATGTTGGCTTAGGAACTTTCCAGGCTGTAGAAGTAGAAGATTTATCAAAACACAAAACAGATTCTGAAAAAATATTTATTACAAAGGAAACAGCAAGTTCCGTAAATAAAGCCATCGATAATAAAAAACGTATTTGTGCTGTTGGTACAACCGTTATGAGAGCTATTGAAAGCTCGGTTTCAGCTTATGGTAAACTAGATGATTTTGAAGGATGGACAAATAAATTTATTTTTCCTCCTCATGAATTCAGTATTGCTAATTGTATGATTTCTAACTTTCATCCACCAAAATCAACTTTAATGATGTCAGTTGCTGCTTTTACAGGAATTGAATTATTACACAAAGCATATCAAGTAGCTATCAAAAAAGGATATAAATTTCAAGCTTATGGTGATGCAATGTTGATTATCTAACAAATTAATAAAAAAACCTTAAAGTTATAGTTTAAGGTGGTGTTTATAAAAACCTACTAAATAATTAAATTTAGTAGGTTTATTAAATTTTACATATAGTTAAGATGATTAAAAACAAAACTGACATAAGAGCTTTAACAAAAGAAGATTTACGTGTGTTTTTTACCGAGCATGGTGATAAGGCTTTTCGTGGCAATCAAGTTTATGAATGGCTTTGGCATAAAGCTGCTAGAAGTTTTGAACAAATGACAAGCATCTCATTAAAAACTAGAGAAATGCTTGAAGATAATTTTATTATTAATCATATTGCTGTTGATAAAATGCAACGTTCTAAAGATGGAACTATAAAAAACGCCATTAAACTTCATGATGATTTAATTGTTGAATCGGTTTTAATTCCTTCAAAAAACAGAACAACAGCTTGTGTTTCTAGTCAGGTTGGTTGTAGCTTAGATTGTAATTTTTGTGCAACAGCAAAGCTAAAGCGTATGCGAAACTTAAATGCTGATGAAATTTACGATCAAGTAGTAGAAATTGATAAGCAAAGCCAACTATATCACAATAGAAAATTATCAAATATTGTTTTTATGGGAATGGGAGAACCGCTCTTAAACTATAAAAATGTTATGACTGCTATTGAAAAAATTACTTCGGAAGAAGGTTTAGGTATGTCATCAAGACGTATTACCTTATCAACCGTTGGAATACCAAAAATGATAAAAAAAATGGCAGATGAAGATGTTAAATTTAATTTAGCTGTTTCATTGCATTCAGCTATTGATGAAGTAAGATCTAAACTAATGCCAATAAATGATAAAAGTAATTTAGCAAGTTTATTGGAATCATTACAATATTGGTATGAAAAAACAAATAAAAAAATCACCTTTGAATATGTGGTTTTTAAAGATCATAACGACCAACAAAAAGATATTGACGCCTTAGTTCAATATTGTAAAAAAATCCCTTCAAAAGTGAACCTTATCTCGTATAACACTATTGGTGAAGAAGAGTTTCAAACTGCCGATAAACATGTTATAGATAAGTATGTAAGAAGTTTAGAAAAAAATGGAATTACTGCTACAATACGAATCAGTAGAGGAGACGATATTGATGCTGCTTGCGGACAATTAGCTAATAAGTTGGAATAATACCAAAAAGACATAATAATTACTTAGGCAATAATCTATAGTTTTTATATACGTGTTTAAATACAAAAACACTTATAACCATTCCTATTAAAAATAGACCACTAAAAATATAAAATGCATCTCTATGCTTAAAAAAAGAAGATTCGTCAATTTCTAAAAAAATTAAAAACAAAAATAAGGCAACTAAATAATGGCTTACTATTTTTAAAACCCAATATAATCTTGTTTGCTTTTTACTAAAAAAAGCTAAAAACCAAACAATAAATACTAATAGAAAAAAAGCTAATCTAATTATAAAATCATTTGATGTTATTATATTAATTATTGCCACTATAATCCCCATAAAAATCATTAATATAACACTAATTAGTACAGAATAACCAAAATCGGCTATTGGTACAGAAATTACTATCCATAATAATATAGCTAAAATTATAGAGAATACTAGTATGCCTAAAAAAACATCTAAATCAAAACTTTTATCGTAATTTCGTGAGTAGTTACTCATCATTTGACTATAACTACTCGCAGCATTATTATTAAATGTAATATTATCATCAATAGTAAATAACGTGAAATAATCTTCCTTTGCATCATCTATAAAAGCTTTTCGCATATTGAAAATCTCTTCAGGGTTTCTTTTAATTAATTGAATATTGTACTTATCGGCTATTTTAATAAATTCTTTAATACGATTAAGCGCTTGTTTCTTATTGAGAATAATAGGAAAACGATCATTTGAATTATTGTATTTATAAAAATAATGAGCGAAATTTAGAGGGGTATGATTAATTATAACATGTGTAGTGGATCTAAATTCAATATCTACAGGTATTTTATTTAAAGGCTTAGTTTTATTATGAGTGATAACTGAACTACCGTAGTAATTAGATTCAAAAAACACACTACCATCATTAAGTATTCTAAGATCATTTTCAAAATCATTGGTAAGCTTATTTATCTTAGCTTTAACACGCCAAGCATGAATCTGATGTGGTATAAATGAAATATAACTTAAAAGGAAAATAAGTGTCCAAAATGAAAAAAAAATTAATATGCTTTTTTTAAATGGAATATGATGATGAATGCGGAAGGAATTGAATTGAATTTGCCGTATTACATATAAAACAAAGGTCAAAAAACTAATAAAGCCAAAGAAAACTGAAATAATAGCAAGTTTATTATCCGTATAATAACCATAGTTAGTAGTAGGAATTATAAAACTAACAACAATACTGAATAATAATAAAACAGCTATAATTAACAGAAATTTATGCCAACCTATTATCCATTGAAAAGGTGCTTTTTTAAGAATAGAATTACTTATTTTTTTGTATAATTTAATCATTAAAATAATTTTTTAGTCGATTTACTAATATCACGATAATAGCTAATGTTGATATCTTGGTGAATCAATTCCTTAATAAAATCATTGGAGTTTTTTTTATCAATATCCACTTGAAAATAAACACCCCTTTTGGTAAAACCATAATTTTTAATAGTTAAAAAGTTGATTAACTTTTCATTTTCTGACACCAAAACCTCTATAGTATTATTATCCGTTTCTAAACTATCAATATTACCACTAAATAAGGCTTTCCCTTCTTTTAAAAAAATCATTTGCGTGGCAATAGTTTCAATTTCGTGTAATTGTTGTGAGCTTAAAATTATTGCTATTGGATATTCTTTTGATTGTGCTATTTTTTTTAAATCGGATAAAAATTGTTGCTGTGCATTAATATCTAAATTTGCTATTGGCTCGTCTAAAATTAACAGTTGAGGTTTCCCAATTAAAATACGTGCCAGTTCAAAACGCAAACGATAACCTGTAGAAATTTCTGACCATTTTAAGTGTTTGTATTTTTTTAAATCTAAAAAATCAATAATTTTATCTAATTCGGTATCGATTTTTTCTTTTGAAACACCTTCTACAGCAGCTTTTAGTTGTAAATTTTGCAATAAAGAACCGTACCATTTAGGGATTCGTTGTGGAATAAACGCAATTTTATCTTTTACTTGCGACCAATCATTCGCTGTTTTTGGTGTTTTATCAAAATAAGTGAAATTATTTTTTTCTTGTGATAAATTACCTGCAATAATATTTAGTAAAGTGGTTTTACCATTTCCATTTTCACCAACTACACCAGTAATTGAACCAGGATTTAGCTTAATATCTGGAACTTCTAATTTAAAATTAGAACGAGAATAATTTTTAATAATGTTAGTTGATTGGTAAATTGATATCATTTATATTGGATTGATTGATTTAAAACGATAATTAAATCGATAAAGTATAAATTTATTCAGAATATTAAAAACTTAGTGGTTTTTATATAACTTACACCAATTTTATTTCAAAATGCGCTAAATGAATTTAAATTATTTTTTTATTTTTCAATCTTTGAATTTTAAGTGACGAAAACGGAAAAAGATGAATAATTTATAGCGTATTTTGAATTGGTATGGAATATCGTATTGTTTATAAACTAGCTTTAAAGTATTCTCTATTCATTCTTGCAATATTTTCTAAAGAAATTCCTTTTGGGCATTCCACTTCACAAGCTCCTGTATTGGTACAGTTACCAAAACCCTCTTCATCCATTTGTTTTACCATGTTTAGAACACGATCGGTTGCTTCAACTTGACCTTGTGGTAATAATGCATATTGACTAACTTTTGCTGAAACAAATAACATAGCACTTGAATTTTTACAAGTAGCAACACAAGCACCACAACCAATACAAGTAGCAGCATCCATTGCATCATCGGCATCGTGTTTTGAAATAGGAATAGCATTTGCATCTTGTGTATTACCTGAGGTATTTACCGAAATAAATCCACCCGATTGCTGAATACGTTCAAACGCCATTCTATCAACAACTAAATCTTTTATTACAGGAAATGATGCTGCTCTAAAAGGTTCAATAGTTATTGTATCTCCATCTTTAAATGAACGCATATGCAGTTGACAAGTGGTAATACCTCTATCTGGACCATGAGCTTGACCATTAATATACATAGAGCACATACCACAAATACCTTCTCTACAATCATGATCAAAAGCTACTGGTTCTTCATTTTTTGCAACCAATTGCTCGTTTAAAACATCAATCATCTCTAAAAACGACATGTGTTCAGAAATATCATTGACCTTATAATCAACCATTTGACCTTTGTCATTTGGTCCTTTTTGTCTCCAAATTTTTAATGTAAGATTCATATCTTTAGTATTAAGCAGTTTGTATTTAGTATGGATAAATCTCTGATACTATTTATAACTTCTTTGTTTTAATTCAATATCTTTAAATTCTAAATGTTCTTTATGTAAAACAGAATCACTTGGTTCCCCTTTATATTCCCAAGCAGATACATATGCAAAATTCTTGTCATCTCTTAAGGCTTCTCCTTTTTGTTCTCCTTCTTTTACAATACTTTCTTCTCTATAATGTCCACCACAAGATTCTTTTCTATTTAACGCGTCTAAAGCAAATAACTCTCCTAATTCTAAGAAGTCGGCTACTCTTCCTGCTTTTTCAAGTTCTTGATTAAACTCGTTTAAGCTTCCTGGTACTTTTACATTTGCCCAGAAATCTTTTCTAATTTCGGCAATTTCGGCAATAGCTTCCTTTAAATCTTTTTCATTACGAGCCATTCCTGCTTTGTTCCACATTACTTTACCTAGTTTTTTATGGAAATAATCAACTGAATGTGTTCCTTTATTATTGATAAAGAAATCTAAACGTTCTTTTACTTCTTTTTCAGCCTCATCAAATTCTGGGGTATCTGTAGGAATTTTTCCTGTACGAATTTCATCGGATAAATAATCACCAATAGTATATGGCAATACAAAATAACCATCGGCTAGACCTTGCATAAGTGCCGAAGCTCCTAGTCTATTTGCTCCATGATCGGAAAAATTTGCTTCACCTAAACAGTATAAACCATCTATGGTTGTCATTAAATTATAATCAACCCAAACGCCACCCATTGTGTAGTGTGTTGCTGGATAAATCATCATTGGTGTTTTGTATGGGTTTTCGGCAACTATTTTTTCATACATTTGGAATAAGTTACCATATTTAGCTTCAATTACTTCTTCACCTAGTTTTATTATTTTAGTATCTGATGGATTTTTATCTCCATGTAATAAAGCTTGTTCTTTACCATAACGTTGAATTGCTGCTTTAAAATCTAAATATACTGCTTCTCCTGTTGCATTTACACCATAACCTGCATCACAACGTTCTTTTGCTGCTCTTGAAGCTACATCACGAGGCACTAAATTTCCAAATGCAGGATAACGTCTTTCTAAATAATAATCTCTATTTTCTTCAGGTATTTCAGTCGGTTTTAATCTTCCTTCTTGAATGGCTTTCGCATCTTCAATATTTGCAGGCACCCAAATACGACCATCATTACGTAATGATTCTGACATCAAGGTCAGTTTAGACTGATAATCACCAGAACGTGGTATACAAGTTGGGTGAATTTGGGTATAACAAGGGTTTGCGAAATACGCTCCTTTTTTATGTATTTTCCAAGCGGCAGTTGTATTAGAACCCATAGCGTTGGTTGATAAGAAATATACATTTCCGTAACCTCCAGAAGCAACAACAACAGCGTGAGCAGAATGACGAGATATTTCGCCCGTAATTAAATTACGTGTTATAATACCTCTTGCTTTACCATCTACTAAAACTACATCAAGCATTTCATGACGGTTAAACATTTCTATTTTTCCTCTAGCAATTTGTCTATTCATTGCTGAATATGCTCCTAAAAGTAATTGCTGACCTGTTTGACCTTTTGCATAAAATGTTCTTGAAACTAAAACCCCTCCAAAAGAACGATTGTCAAGTAAACCTCCATAATCACGTGCAAAAGGAACTCCTTGTGCTACACATTGATCTATAATATTTCCTGAAACCTCAGCTAAACGATGTACATTAGATTCTCTTGAACGATAATCTCCTCCTTTTACGGTATCATAAAAAAGTCTATAATCACTATCACCATCGCCCATATAATTTTTAGAGGCATTTATTCCTCCTTGTGCTGCAATAGAGTGCGCACGTCTTGGCGAGTCTTGATAAGCAAATGCTTTTACATTATAACCTTGCTCTGCTAAAGTAGCAGCAGCTGATCCTCCAGCTAAACCTGTACCAACAACAATAATATCTATATTACGTTTATTAGCAGGGTTAACTAAGTTAATTTTGTCTTTATACGTTGTCCATTTATCAGCTATTGGACCTTCAGGTGATTTCGAATTTAATTTAGTCATAATATCTTAGTGATTAAGAAAGTGAAACAATGCAACAAATGCGAATAATGTAGGAACTAAAATAGCGTAAACCTCTGTACTTCGTTTAAGTGATTTGGTATATTTATTATTTAATCCCATTGATTGAAATGATGATTGAAAACCATGTAATAAATGTAATGCTAAAAATACAAATGCAATTACATACACAATAACCGTTATTGGATTTTGAAATGTATGTACTAATTCTTCGTAATATCTTGTTGGGTTTTCTGGTAAAGGATTTATGTATTTAACATTCATTTCATGTACCCAAAAATGTTTTAAATGTAAAATTAAAAAACCAAGAATAGCCAAGCCTGAATAAATCATATTTCTACTCATCCACGTAGAATTGGCAGCACCATTATTTTTAAAATATTTTACACCTTGCGCTTTTCTATTTTTTATTTCTAATACAAAACCTAATACAAAATGAAATATGACACCAAACATTAAAATTGGTTGCATTAAAAATTGGACTAAAGGGTTTGTTCCCATAAAATGAGAAGCTAGATTAAAAGCATCTTCACTAAATACAGATAACATATTAACCGTTACATGCATTAATAAAAAAAATACTAAAAATAAAGCCGAAAGTGCCATAGCAAACTTTCTAGCTACTGATGATGAAAAAACTCCACTCATAATTTTGTTTTGTTTATTAAAACAACAAAGGTAAGACTTATAAGAAGACAAAAAACATAAAATTTATCAGTTTTATATTTAAAATGATTATAAATAAAATGGTTTGTAAAATTACAAGATACCACTATTTATAGTGAATTAGTGTATAAATTTTTTTATGGAATTATCAGAAATTATTAAATTAAGTGATGTTAAAACAGATACTGTTTGTAATTTTTAAAAATTACGCAGAGATGCTTTGAATAACAAGCAAGGAGAATGCCTACATTGTAACCATAAAAAATATGTAAAGTTTGGTTTCAAAAGTGGGTCACAACGTTACAAATGTAAGTCTTGTAATCGCAGTTTTACAGAATATACAGGTACTTGGATAGCAGGTTTTACATCATAAAGATAAGATAGATGACTATCTAAATCTAATGGTTCAAGAAAAAACTTTAGACAAGATAAAAGTTGAATTAGAAATTAATAAAAAGACTGCTTTTGATTGGAGACATAAGATATTAAGTTCAATAACAGATACAGATGATGATGAAATCAGCTAATTTTAAAACACCTATATTTGTAATGGAAAAATTATTGTTTAACCAAACTGTCGCGTTTATGAGTTGAATTCAGCAATGTTTATAATAGTAAAAGTAATGATAATTACTTTATTAATATGTAAAAAATTAAACTTTTGAATATTTTCAAAATGAAATAGCCATACTATACAGATAAATTAAAGTAAAGCATGACTATTATAAAATGTTTGTTATTTTATTAAAATCTTAACTATTTTAGTTGTACTGTTATGGTAAGTTAATTTAATGTAATACAAACCTTTTTCCCAATCTATCGTGTTTATGGTAGTTTTAGGATTGTTAATAATAATTTTTTTGACACTAATTCCTAACATGTTAATTATATCTACATGTATATCATTACTAATAATATTTGTATTAATAATAAATTGTTCATTGCTTGGGTTTGGATAAATGTTTAACGTTGTATCTAAAATATTGGCGTTTAAAGATGTTGTAGAACCTCCATCTAATAACATCGTACCATTGTCACAATCTAAAACTACCCAACCTGTATTTGGTGGTAATAAACTGTTTGGAATATTTAAATTATAAAAGCCAATATCAGTAATGTCATCATCAATGTAAAGCACCCATTTTACACCGTCAAAACCAACTTGAATATTTATTATTTCACCTGTATCAGTATCTGTTACTTGATTAATATAATTATTTTTACCATTAAGAGTACTTTCAAAATTATATGTACCACTTACTGGGTTGCAATCTTCAGTTATTGTTACGGTAATAGGTTCTTGTGAATATAAAAAAGATATTGACAGAAAATAGAAAACAGAAAATATTAATTTAAAAAATTTGTTCATAGTTTATGATTTTAAAATGAATAACCTATTCTTAAATGCAAGTTTAATACTGCTTCACTTTCATTTTCAGAAAAACCTGCATCTTTTGCGAAATATCCCTGGTTTAAAACTGTTTTTAATTGCTTTTTCTTGGGCAGGAATAACCGTATTATTTCCGTTAATACAGAATTACATGAGTATAAGAATAACCGATTGGATTACGTTTATCCAAC
>CAYOFS010000018.1:0-16934 GCA_964403095.1 uncultured Flavobacteriaceae bacterium
TACAATGCTTCTATCTGACCAAGCATATTCATTATTTGAATTATTTAAACAAAATACTGTCATAATTAGAACTTAGCCTATTTTGTTAATTTTAACGATTTATAGTTATTAATTTTTGACCAAAAATGACTAATAAATATGGTAAGTACATACATTATTATATTAGCAATTATTAAAATTGACTAAAAGGAATACGGATTATAGAATAATTCCATTTATTTTAAATTTAAAAAATAATAATTTTTTTAGTTATCGATTGTTCTTTCAAAGTGATTTTGATAAAATAAACTCCTTTTTCTAGGTAGTTTTTTATAAATGAATTTCCGTAAAATATTTGTTTCTCTAATAACTTTCCATCTAAAGAAAGTAATTCTATAGTGGTTGGTTGTTCAATTCCTTTAAAGTTAATTACCCTTTTTATTGGGTTTGGATAAATTGAAATATTAGATAAGTAGTTATCCGTGACACTAGCTGTATTTATCCAATTTTGCCCAACGTTATTTCCCCAAATATATTCTATTAAATCTGGCATATCTATAAACGGGTTTCTATTAATTTGCCAATTATAAATAACATTATTTCGGTTCATTTCAAAATCATCTGGCGGATCATTTCTATGCCAATTTAACAGTGTATTCAAATCTCCTAATTCACCCGTAGTATTTGGAAAACCGTTAACAATTTCTAAACCGTTATAACGAACAGATAAATATAAAACGGATCTTGCAACATCGCCTTTAAAACTGCCTAAATTTCCTGTTGGACCATTGTATTGTCCGTAATGTTGATTTCCACGACTACTATTTTCAGGACCATAAACTGCTCTTAAAGCATGTGCATCTGAATTTGCATGCCTAAGCGAATCGGCTGTAGTGTTCCAATATGTATTAATTCCATCAGCATTATCATCTTCTTCAATACTATTAAATCCTCCTCTTGATCTGGGATAAGTATGCTCTCTATTCCATTTACCAAAATTATTTGAAGTTGTTTGATAATCTAACTTCGCTTTTCCTTGTTCGGTATAAGCCAACCAAACTTCATTACTGTTTTCAGGATTTTGATCTGCCGCTTTTAATATTTCAATAATATCGGTATAAGTATGTGCTCTAACAACATATTGTTCGGCTATAATATTTTGTAGAGCTTGACGTAAGTTAGTGTCTGATAATCCATCTAAACTGGCATAATAATTAGATGGCTGTGTACTTGATACTTGGTTAAAAGTAGGGTTTAAAGGCGTTCCCCAAGCTGCAACTTGAAAATCATTATCAACTACTCTAATTTCAATATTATTATTTAAAATTAAATAATCAGCTGGTAAATCATCTAATATGATAAGTAAAACCTCATCTCCTTCATCTAATATATCATCTGTTAAAAAAATGGTAGTTGTTACTGAGTTTTGACCAATCGGTATAGTTACTGAAGTATTACCAGTAAAATCGTTTATATCAAAGTTTCCATTATCTAATACTACAGTTAAGGTTAAATCCGAAGTTACATTTTGTTCTGTTTCAAAATTGATAATAAAAGAAGTTCCTTCATCATATTGTATTTGTGAAGTGCTAAAACTCACACCATTTAATACAATACCTGTTCCATCGTTTAATTGTCTTGGCGTTGGCGTGCCTACAAAATAAGTTCCGTTATTATTTCTCTGAATGGATTCCGTATTTTTATTCCCGTTTTCATTTTCGTTAGTCTGAACAGTTACATTTAATAATGCCATTAAATCTGTATCATCAGCATCACTTGTGTCGTACATTAAGGCATCAATTAAATTAGTAGTAGTTGCTAAAGTGCCATCTAAAAAATCATACGAATTACCTAAATAAACAGCTACAGCATCTGCGCCGTTTTGAATTATTGAAGTAGGTATAATTAATTGTGGAATTGGAGAAACATCTATACTACCAATTAGTAACAATCCATTAATATCAGTTGTATAGCCGTCTAAATCAATACTATAGTAACTACTATTAGCGCCACTAGTAGAACCATTAAATAATACAACTACATAACCATCTAAAGCAAAATATGGTGTATCCGTTTTTAACTCAATAAATTCTTTGGTATCTGTGCTTGGTGTATCACAATCTAATTCATTAATAACAATTTGTGAAAAAATTATTTGATGAATGATTAAAAATAAAAAGGAAATCTGTTTTCTATACATATTGTTAGTTTGCAGCAAATATACAAATGATTTAGCATAAGATTATTCTTTAATAAAAATAACTGTATATCCTATTTTTTAACAACCATATCAACCACTTTACTTAATTTGGGTGCAGTATAGTTATTCATTTTTTTAATTAAATCTTCAATAGTAGTACTTACCAATAACATGTCATAATTTTCTTGTTTTAAAAAACCTTCTTTTACCATAACAGCTAATTGTTTTAACGTGAAATCATAAAAATTATTAGTGTTTAAAACACCTATAGGTTTGTTTTCAATACCTAATTGACCAAGTGTCAATACTTCAAAAATCTCATCAAGTGTACCAAATCCTCCAGCTAAAGCAATATAACCATCAACTAATTTACTGATTTTCACTTTACGTTTGCTCATTTTTTTGGTAACAATCATTTCTGAAATATTTGTATGAGCGACTTCTTCATGCCTGAGGAATTTTGGAATTACTCCAACAACCTCTCCTTTATTTTCAATAATAACATCGGCGATTGTTCCCATCATGCCAATTTTTCCTCCACCATAAACCAAACTTATGTTGTTTTTAGCAAAATAAAGACCAACTTTCATAGCTTCATTTTTATAAATATCATTAAATCCGATGCTTGAACCACAAAAAACAGCAATTTTCTTCATAATCTTGTATTATTAATAAATTTATTGCGAAATTTACACAAAATATTTAAAGTAATTATGTCTAAAACGTCAAAACAATACAATGAAGTAGTAAACAGCTGTAAATCATTGTTTGAAAAAAAAATGTCAGACTATGGAAGTGCATGGCGAATACTACGTTTACCATCATTAACCGATCAAATTTTTATTAAAGCACAGCGAATTCGTCAAATTCAAGAATTAGAAGTACAAAAAGTAGCCGAAGGTCAAGTTTCTGAATTTATTGGTATTATTAATTATTCATTAATGGCATTAATTCAATTAGAAATTGGCATAGCAAATGAACCAGACTTAAATGTGACCGAAGCACTTAAATTTTACAACAAACACATTGCTATTACAAAAGAATTAATGGAAAATAAAAACCATGATTATGGTGAAGCTTGGCGAGAAATGAGAGTTTCTTCTTTAACAGATTTAATTCTACAAAAATTATTACGAATAAAACAAATTGAAGATAATAAAGGGAAAACAATTGTATCTGAAGGTATTGATGCTAATTACCAAGACATGATTAATTATGCTATTTTCGCATTGATTTTATTAAATAAAAACGATTAATATATATTTAAAAATGAAGAATATTATCACACAAATTATCCGAATTATTATAGGTGCATTATTTGTATATTCAGGTTATGTAAAATTAATTGACCCAAAAGGATCCGAATATAAATTTTCAGAATACTTTGAGGTATTTCATTTAGATTTTTTAATTCCATACGCCTTACCTTTTGCTATATTTTTAATAATAGCAGAAATAATGCTGGGCGTAATGTTACTTGTTGGTTATAAATCAAAGTTTACTATTTGGAGTTTAACAGCAATAATGTTGGTCTTTCTATTCTTAACTTTTTATTCAGCTTATACTGGTAAAGTAACCGATTGCGGCTGTTTTGGTGATGCTATCAAAATAAGTGCTTGGCAAACATTCTATAAAAATGTGATTTTTATAGTCTTAATAGTGTGGCTTATTTTTAATCTAAAGGATATTAGACCATTCTATAGCAATAAACTTTCTAGGGCAATTTCAACCTTATTTTTATTGATTTTTGGCTTTATTACTTATTATGTTTTGCATCATTTACCATTAATTGATTTTAGACCTTATGCTGTTGGAAAAAACATCCCTGAACAGATGATTTATCCTAAAGGAGCAAAACAAGATGTATTTGAAATGACATTTATTTATGAAATAGATGGTGTTGAAAAAGAATTTAGCGATTCTGAAAAACCATGGGAAATTAAAGATGCAAAATATGTAGATAGAAAAACAGTATTGATTGAAAAAGGTTACGAGCCACCAATTCACGATTTTACTATGGAGAAAAATGGTGTAGATTTAACAAATCAGTTAATGAAACTTGAAAAGTTAATGCTGATTATTTCATACAATCTATCAAAATCTAATAGAGATGGATTTAAAAATATTAAAAAAATAACAGACAAAGCATTAAATAATGGCTATACTGTTTATATGATGACAGCATCTCCTAATGAAGAATTTAATTCAATAAAAGAAGAATTTAAGTTAGATTTTGGCATGCTTTATTGTGATGAAACAACACTAAAAACAATTATAAGATCAAATCCAGGAATTGTTACTCTTAATAAAGGAACAATTGAAGGGAAATGGAGTTATAATGATTTTGAAAAAGTGAAAATTAAAGAAGGAATGGGACGAAAACTAGTGACATTGGACTTTATTTTAAAAGAAAAGCTCGATAGTATTTTTAGATTAGACCAAAAATATAGATCTATTATTAATGCAAAAAATCCAACAGTTAGAGATTCATTATTAAATATTTATAATGTCTCTAGAGATTCATTGTCAACAGATTTTTGGAAAAAACAAAGGGTAATAGACGACTCTAATATGAAGTTTATTGATAAAATTATAAAAGAATATGGATATCCAGGTAGATCTTTAGTTGGAGAATTATCTAAAGATGGTGCTATTGATGTAATTATTCACTCAAATAGTATTGAAAAGCATCTTGACGTAATTAAAAAAGCAGCAGAAATGAATGAGCTTACTTACACTAAAGCTGCAACAATGGAAGACATCTATTTAATGAACCAACAAAAAGAGCAAAAATACGGTACGCAAATAGCTGAGCATAACGGAGAAAACATTATTTGGCCAATTAAAGATGAAGAATCTGTAAACTACCTTAGAAAAGAAGCTGGTTTTGAGACAACAATTTACGAGTATGCTAAAGAGGTCTTTGGAAAAGATTATTTCTTTGAGCCAATTCCATTAGAAGAAGTTCTGAAAAAATAAACCCAATAATTAATTAGATTAATGAAATTTTTAATTGTTTTTCTTGGAGGAGGTTTGGGTAGTGTTTTTAGATACGTAATTAGTAAATATCTAAATAACATTGAATCTTCAATTCCTTACGGAACATTATTGGTCAATGTTGTTGGAAGTTTATTAATTGGAATTATTATTGGCTTAACTTATAAAAATAACTTGCTAAATCAAAATCAGACTTTATTTTTAGCTGTTGGCTTTTGTGGTGGTTTTACAACTTTTTCAACTTTTGCTTTTGAGAATAGCTCACTTATAAAAAATGGTGATTTTCTTAATATGGCACTCTATATAAGTAGTTCTTTTGTTCTTGGTATTTTAGCTGTCTTTTTAGGTCTTTTTTTAGTAAAATAACTAAGTCAAACACTTCCTATTTTCCGAATACCTTTAAAAATTATCTTTTTAAATTTTATTATATATATTTTTAATTCCACTAAATTTGTAGTAGAATTTTAATATAAAAATGGTAAAACATCATCACTACACAGATAAAGACCTAACAAATTCCGGAAATTTGTTAGGTCTTTATGAAAAATATCATTTATATTTTGATGTTGAATTAGTATAAATCCAATTTTAATAAATTTAAGCCAATACCTCTTTCACTTTATCAGCAGCTTCTTGAAATTCAGTTACAGATATTACATCTAAACCACTTTTTTCAATAAGTGCTTTTGCTTCAATTGCATTAGTACCTTGCAAGCGCACAATAATTGGCACTTCAATATTACCCATATTTCTATAAGCATCAACGACACCTTGAGCAACTCTATCACAACGTACAATTCCGCCAAAAATATTTACTAAAATTGCTTTTACAGCAGGATCTTTTAATATAATTCTAAATCCAGCTTCAACACGTTCAGCATCAGCAGTTCCTCCAACATCTAAAAAGTTAGCAGGTTCACCACCAGATTGCTTAATTAAATCCATAGTTGCCATTGCTAAACCAGCTCCATTTACCATACATCCAACATTTCCATCAAGATCTACATAATTTAAACCAACAGCATTTGCTTCTACTTCAATAGCATTTTCTTCTCTAAAATCACGCATTTCAGCATAATCTTTATGTCTAAATAAAGCGTTATCATCAATAGTTACTTTAGAATCTACTGCTATAATTCTGTCATCACTTGTTTTCAAAACAGGATTGATTTCAAACATAGACGAGTCCGATTTTATATATGCATTATAAAGTGCGGCAACAAATTTGGTCATTTCTTTAAAAGCCTTACCAGATAAACCTAAATTAAATGCTATTTTACGTGTTTGAAAACCTAATAATCCTAATTTAGGATCCACTTCTTCAGTGAAGATTAAATGAGGTGTATTTTCGGCAACTGTTTCAATATCCATTCCTCCTTCGGTAGAATACATAATCATATTTCTACCAGTTGCTCTGTTTAATAAAACAGATATGTAAAATTCACTAGTTTCTGTTTCGCCTGGATAATAAACATCTTCGGTAATTAAGACTTGATTAACTTTTTTTCCTTCAGCTGAAGTTTGAGGTGTGATTAACATCATACCTAAAATATCATTAGAGATGCTTTTAACTTCGTCTAAACTTTTAGCAAGTTTGACTCCACCACCTTTTCCACGTCCACCAGCATGAATTTGAGCTTTCACAACCCACCAACCAGTACCAGTTTCTTCAGCTAATTTTTTTGCCGCTTCTACTGCTTTTTCAGGAGTATCAACAACAATACCTCTTTGTATATTTACGCCAAAACTATTTAATAATTCTTTACCTTGATATTCGTGTAAGTTCATCTTTTAATTTGATTAAATATTAGGTTACAAAAATAATTAAAAATTAAATGAAAGCACGTATAATAACTTTTTTTTTCGTTCTGTTATTTATTGATGTTTTGTACCATTTAGTATTCTAAGACAAGTAATTAAACATTAATTTACACCAACTTAATTTCAAATTTAAAGCGTATTTTAATGTTAATTCCGCATCAGGCTTTAACAATAATTTAAGATTATTGTATTCAAATTACTATAATTTTGAAATAACTATCAAATATTATGCAAAAAATTATTATTATTTTTATGTGCTTTATGCTGAATTATGTGTTCTCACAAGAATCTATTAAACGTAAAGAACTGAAAATAAGCCGTGTTGAAAAAGCACCTAAGATTGATGGTGTTTTAGATGACCTAGCTTGGAAAAACACAAATATTGCAAAAGATTTTGTTATGTTCAGACCTACAAGTGGCTTGGAAGAACCTGATAATATAAAAACCGAAGTACGTATAGTTTATGATAATGAAGCAATTTATTTTGGTGCTTTTTTATACGATGATAAGCCCGAAGAAATCCCTATGGAATTTCAAACAAGAGATAATTTTGGTAATGCTGATTTTTTCTTAGTTGCTATTAACCCAGCAAATGACGGAATTAATCAAACAGAATTTGCTGTAATGAGTACAGGTAATCAAAATGATGCCAGAGCAACTATAAATGGTGAGGATTGGAGTTGGAATGCTGTTTGGCAAAGTAGCGTGAAACTTGTTGATAATGGGTGGATTGTTGAGATGAAAATACCATATTCTGCCTTGCGTTTTTCTAATGAAAAAATACAAACTTGGGGAATAAATTTTCACAGGCAGCATAGAAAAAACAGACATCAATATTCTTGGAATTTTATTTCTCGTGATAAAGGTTCTATTGCACAATATGATGGTGTTATTACAGGTATTGAAAATATAAAATCACCATTACGCTTAAGTATTAATCCTTTCATTTTTGGAGCTACAACCTCATTCGCAGGAGAAACTGAATTTAATTGGAGTGCTGGTATGGATGTAAAATATGGATTATCGGAAAATTTCACTTTAGATGCAACCTTAGTTCCAGATTTTGGTCAAGTTGCTTTTGATGATTTAATATTAAACTTAGGTCCATTTGAACAGCAATTCTCAGATCAAAGAGCTTTTTTTACAGAAGGAACAGATTTATTTAATAAAGGTAACTTTTTCTATTCAAGACGAGTTGGAAGCACACCAATTGGTCGATATAATTTAGGGCTTTCCACCAATGAAACTGTAGTTGAAAATCCAGATAAAGTTAATATGCTTAATGCAATTAAAATTTCTGGAAGAACAAAAAAAGGCTTAGGGATAGGAGTTTTTAATGCTATTACCGAAACAACTCATGCGCTTGTTAAAGATAACATTTCCAATGAAACTAGAGAGATTATAACCGAACCTTTAGCAAACTATAGTGTCTTGGTTTTAGATCAACAATTTAAAAACAACTCATCAATAAGCTTAGTAAATACTAATGTTACTCGAGATGGTAGTTTTAGAGATGCTAATGTTACAGGCTTACTATTTGGTTTAAATAATAAAAGCAACACTTATGGTATAGAAGGTGGTTTTGGCGTTAGTAATATATTTGAAAATGGAGTAACCAAAACAGGTTTAGAAGGAAAGTTTGATGTTGATAAGATAAGTGGTAATCATCAATTTGGAGTAGGCTTTGATTTTAGAAATGCCACCTATGATAAAAATGATTTAGGCTTTCAAAAAAGGAATAACAATATTTCGTATGATACATATTATAGATATAGAGTTATAGAGCCAACTAAAAGACTAAATAAGTATGATGTTTCTTTTGGAACATCAATAAATTATTTAATGAAACTCGATAAAACAACCAGTAGTTATACCGCTAAACCGAATTTATATACGGATAATGATCTTTCAATTAGATTTAATGCTACTACAAAAAAACAAATAAGTTTTGGAGTTAGATTGAATACAGCTCTTGGTTCTTTATATGATTATTTTGAACCTAGAATTCCTGGTAGATTTATTAAAAACGCACCTTATCTTGGTTCTGGATTTTTTGTCTCTACAGATTATAGCAAAACATTTGCTACTGACTTTAACGCATATTATGGCTATCGTTTTGATCATGTAAGAGATTTTATCAGTTTAGGCATTTCACCTCGATATAGAATAAATGATAGAATTACTTTAGTGTATAAATTAAAGTACCGTAAAACAAATAACATAAAAGGATTTGCAAATATATTAAGTGATAATGAAACCATTATTTTTGGAAATAGAGATGAAAAATCATTGACAAATTCATTATCTACAAAATATAATTTCTCTACTAAATCGGCTTTAGGTCTATCTTTTCGTTATTTTTGGTCGCCTGTTACATATGATTCGCAATATTTAAAATTAGAAAATGACGGGTCTTTATCTAACCATAGCTATACAAACAATCACAATACAAATTTTAATATTTGGAATGTAGATTTAAGTTATAATTGGGAATTTGCTCCAGGAAGCCAATTAGTTGCTTTGTATAGAAACCAGATATTTAATCAAAATAGACAATCGGGATTAAGTTTTAGTAATAATTTAGATGACTTGTTTAATCAAGACAAAACGAATACCTTTTCATTAAAATTAATTTATTATCTAGACTACAATCAAGTAAAGTCTTGGAAAAGTAATAGTTAGTCTGTTTGCTTTGCTTTTTTTTATTAAAAACACTCTTGATTCTGTAACAATTACATATTCATACCTACATATAGATAACTAACCTAACCAACTAAATTGAATCAAGAACTAGAAAATAAGTTTGTAAAAGAATTGCAATCCAATCAAGGAATAATTCATAAAATATGCAGAGCTTACACTAAAGGTGAAGCGCAGCATAAGGATTTATTTCAAGAAATATCAATTCAGCTATTTAAAGCTTATCCAAAGTTCAAGGGAAATTCAAAATTTAGTACTTGGATGTATCGTGTTGCAATTAATACTGCAATATCCTTATATAGAAAATCAAAAAGGCAGGTGCAAACATCTGAAATTTTTGATAATTTAAAAGAGTTAGAATATAAAGCTTATGATGACACAAAAGATAAGCAAGTAGAAATGTTATACCAAGCTATTGGTTCTTTAAACGACATTGATAAAGCTCTGGTATTGATGTATTTAGACAACAAGCCTTATGTGGAAATTTCTGAAGTATTAGGAATTAGCGAAGTAAACTCAAGAGTAAAAATGAATAGAGCAAAGAAAAAATTAAAAAACATATTAAATCCTTAGGCAATGGTTGTAGATAATTTAAAGGAAATATGGAATAGTCAAGCAGAAAGTAAAATTAACTTTTCCGAGTCGGATATTTATAAAATGATCCATAAAAAATCTGCGTCAATAGTAAAATGGATTTTTTACATAAGTATAGTAGAGTTTATTGTAATGATTGTACTGCCTTTCTTTCTGAAAGATAATACAATTGATATGGAACGAATGCACATGCTTAATTTTTATAATATAGCAAATGTTTTATCGTATGTTATTGCAGTTGTTTTTATCTATTTATTTTATAAAAATTTTACAGAAATATCTGTTCAGGATACTTCTAAAAAATTAATGTCCGATATTTTAAAAACAAGACGAATTGTTAAATATTATGTCGGTTTTCAATTATTTTTAGGAGGAATCGTATCGTTAATTTTAATTATCAAGTCAAAAGACGAGTCTCTTTTAAATATAAATCAAACTATGCTTTGGGTGATTGCTGTCGTTGGTGTAATAATTGTATTATTTGTAATGTGGTTATTTTATATGCTTATTTATGGTGTTCTTTTAAATAAACTCAACACAAATTATAAGGAATTGGTTAAATTTGAAAAAGAAACATAGTTTTTTTTACCATTTACTAAATCTATCACACATAGGAATACAAATTCAGATATAAAGTCTGTGAATAAGTTATTATTTTTACTTGCATTGAAAATTTATTTTATCTAACTCTACAACACCATATATAAGTACATGCTTCCTTTGGCTATACGGCACATATACTGAAATCAATAAAATCATTTTCAATACAGGCTTTTTACGTTAAAAACATTAGATTTTATTCGTTAATTAATTCCTTGTTTTTATATGTGATTCTAAATACAGAACTACAAATCTTAAGTGAAAAAGTATGTGAAATATGTAGCTCTAACTACGTTTTCTTTTACTTTTCCCTTTTCGGTCTAAACTTTCCAATAAGTTTTCTTTTAGAGCTTCAACAATATTATAAGCAGCAGGACAAACCTCTGTGTTTACAACAGTTAATTCAGCTAATTGAATAAATTTTCTTCTATTGGTGTGAGGATATTCTTTACAGGCTTTTGGTCTAACATCATAAATAAAGCATGAATTATCCGTATCTAAAAAAGAGCAAGGCGCTTCTTTTAAAACCATAAATTCATCCTCATCATTTTCTAAATATTTATCAATAAATTGCATTTCCTTCATTTTTAAATGCTTTGCAATTCGAGTAATATCTACAGTAGTGAAAATAGGGCTAGTTGTTTCACAACAGTTTCCACAAGTTAGACAGTCTGTTTTTTTAAATTCAGAATCATGTAAATCACTCACCAAATAATCTAAATTTTTTGGTGTTCTACGTTTTAACATTTTAAAAAATTGTTTGCTTTCCTTTTGCTTTTCTCGTGCAAGTTTAGGCAATTCTTCTAAAGAAGGATTTAATGCTTTCATTATATTTTAATATTCGGCAAAAGTACAGAATTAATTTTAAGCAATTTAGGTTTTACATTAAATAAAAAACATCTAATCTTTTCAAATTAGATGCTTATTAACTCAAATTTATTTTATGAAATAGATAATAAGGTTTATGACTTCTCACTATCTAATAATTACATTTCAATTTCTATGCCAAATAACACAAAGCATAAAAAAAACCATCTAAAAAGATGGTTTTTTTTATGCTTTGTGTTATTGTAGTAATTATTTTATTTCTGAATAAACTACTTCTATGTTTTGTTGTTCTAATGTATCTACTGCACAACTATTCTTTTTTGATCTGCAAGAGCTTAAACTTAAAATTACTAAAGCAAATATTGCTAATACGATTATTTTTTTATTCATAATATTTATTTTTAAAAGATTTTTTTATGTTCTGATTTTTAATAATAGGATTCAAATATATACATTTCTGTAATATTACTACTATAATAACGATTATTTATAGCTAAATATTGTTTATTTTCGTTTTTTAGAAGATATATTAAATAATGAAATTCAAAATACATAGCAATTTTAAACCTACTGGAGATCAGCCACAAGCAATAAAACAATTGGTTAAGAATCTTAATCAAAATGAAAAATATCAAGTTTTACTTGGTGTAACAGGTTCTGGAAAAACCTTTACTGTCGCTAATTTAATTGAAGAAACTCAACGTCCTACTTTAATACTTGCGCATAATAAAACCTTAGCAGCACAATTATATCAAGAGTTTAAACATTTTTTTCCTAATAATGCAGTAGAATATTTTGTGTCGTATTATGATTATTATCAGCCCGAAGCATATTTACCAACAAGTGGTGTTTATATAGAAAAAGATTTATCTATTAATGAAGATATTGAACGCATGCGTTTAAGCACAACATCATCATTATTATCTGGCAGAAGAGATGTTATAGTAGTTGCCTCTGTTTCTTGCCTCTATGGAATTGGAAACCCTATAGAGTTTAAAAAAAATGTGATCCATGTTGAAGTTAATGAACTTATTCCACGAACCAAATTTTTACATAGATTGGTTACTAGCTTATATTCAAGAACCGAAACAGAACTTAAATCAGGTACTTTTAAAGTAAAAGGTGATACCATTACTGTTTATCCTTCTTATGGTGATTTAGGTTTTCGAATTCATTTTTTTGGTGATGAAATTGAAGAAATCGAAAGCTTTGATATTACGTCAAATAAGATAGTAGAAAGCTTTGACAGATTAACTATTTACCCTGCAAATTTATTTGTTACCTCACCAGATGTATTACAAAATGCCATTCATCAAATACAAGAAGATATGGTAAAACAAGTGGCTTATTATAAAGAAATAGGCAAACATCTTGAAGCAAAACGTTTAAAAGAACGTACAGAGTTTGACCTTGAAATGATACGTGAATTAGGCTATTGTAGCGGAATTGAAAACTACTCACGCTATCTTGACGGAAGAGAACCTGGAACAAGACCTTTCTGTCTGTTGGATTATTTTCCTAATGATTATTTAATGATAATTGATGAAAGTCATGTTACTATTCCGCAAGTTCACGCCATGTATGGAG
The DNA here is from genome assembly GCA_964403095.1 of uncultured Flavobacteriaceae bacterium. GTDB lineage: Bacteria > Bacteroidota > Bacteroidia > Flavobacteriales > Flavobacteriaceae > S010-17. The sequence goes on from CAYOFS010000018.1 coordinate 13,307, forward strand.
GCGATAGATCAAGAAAAGAAAATTTAGTTGAATATGGTTTTAGATTACCCGCAGCAATGGATAATAGACCTTTAAAATTTGAAGAATTTGAAGTGATTCAAAATCAGGTAGTATATGTAAGTGCCACGCCAGCAGATTATGAATTGCAAAAAACAGAAGGTGTTTTTGTGGAGCAGTTGATAAGACCAACAGGTTTATTGGACCCGATAATAGAAATAAAGCCAAGTTTAAATCAGATAGATAATTTAATTGAAGAGATTCAAGTACGCGTAGAAAAAGATGAGCGAACATTAGTAACTACATTAACTAAACGCATGGCAGAGGAATTAGCAAAATATTTAACACGAATTCAAATAAGGTGTCGCTATATTCACTCTGATGTGGATACTTTAGAACGTGTTGAAATTATGCAAGATTTACGAAAAGGTTTGTTTGATGTTTTGATTGGTGTAAATCTCTTACGTGAAGGTTTAGATTTACCCGAAGTTTCTTTAGTGGCTATTTTAGATGCTGACAAAGAAGGTTTTTTACGTTCACACCGATCACTAACACAAACTATTGGTAGAGCAGCAAGAAATATAAACGGAAGAGCAATTTTATATGCTGATAAAATTACTAAAAGCATGCAAAAAACAATAGACGAAACGGAATATAGACGTGAAAAACAAATTGCATATAACACCAAACATAATATAACACCAAGGCAAATTAAAAAAGCTATTGAAAATGATTTAACTAAAAGCGCTGTAACTTCTTTTCATTATGATAATGCTTTAAATAAAGTAGCGGAACAAGATTTAGAATATTTACCAAAATCAGAAATTGAAAAACGCATAAGGCAAAAACGTAAACTAATGGAACAAGCCGCCAAAGCTTTAGATTTTATTGCCGCAGCTCAATTACGTGATGAAATTACCACTTTAAAAACACATATTTAAACTGGTGTGAATAATAAAAAGAGTAAACTTAGTGGTAAAATATATTATACTATTACACTTTAAAATAAACCGCTTTTCTTTAAAAAACATGTCCATAACACAGGTCAAGTTATGAATAGATTTTTCCTTCGATTAAAAAATAAATCAAAAAAATTAGGCTTACGAAACCTAATCTAAATTTATTATTTAAATTTCCTAACTCATTACGTTATCATAATTGTTCCTTATATTTTATATCACGAAACCTCAAACAGTAGAAAATTTAACGATTATCTTTTAAATACCATTTACAAATCATTTTTTCAGATTTTCTGTCTTTTATTTTCAACTTCGCTAAACTTGTAGTAGAATCTGAAAACAATATAAACTTAAACCCCTATTGATATAATATTTAACGATATGCTACAGTAACAGATTATTTTTATAATCTGAGTTTGAAAATCCTATAATTATACCCTAATTCTTAAAATAAAAAAAGGCTGCCTAAACTGGCAGCCTTTTTAAATATACATTGAAGTATTATTATTTAGAAACAACTCTAAAAGTAGTTCTTCTGTTTGCTCTATGCTCAGCAGCAGTACAAGTAACACCGTCAGCACATCTGTTTGTTAATCTATTTTCTCCATAACCTTTTCCAGTTAATTGAGAAGGATTAACACCTTTAGCTATTAAATAGTTAACAACAGCTTGAGCTCTTCTTTCAGACAAACGTTGGTTTGAAGCAGAAGACCCTTGAGAATCTGTATGAGAAGCTAATGCAATTGAAATACCTTTGTTTAAAATTGGCATTAATTTGCTATCGATAATAGATTTAGCTTTACTTGTTAAAGTAGCAGAACCAGTATTCCAGTTAATTGGTAACATAGTATTCTGTTGTAATTTACAGTCAATTTCTCTCCAAGCAGTAATCCCACCTTTAGTAACTAAAATTTCTTTAGTAACTGTTTGATTTTGTGCAGGAACAGTAGTTTCTTCAGTCCAAGCAGCTTTAGCTAAAACAGTTTTAGTAACAGTTTTAAATTGAGCTGGAATAGCAATTGAAGTTGTAGTAGCAGGCTTAACCATTACTGTAGTTCTAACCGTTTTAGTAACAGCAGGAATAGTAACCTCTCTAGTTGTAGCAGGAGTTATTACAGTTTTTCTTACCGCTTTAGTAACTGCAGGAATAGTAACTTCTCTAGTTGTAGCTGGCTTAACCATTACTGTAGTTTTGAATGACTTAGTTACAGCAGGAATAGTGATTTGTCTTGTAGTTGCTGGCTTAACCATTACTGTTTTAGTAATAGTCTTAGTAACTGCAGGAACAGTTATTGATCTTGTAGTAGCTGGCGTCATTACAGTTTTTCTTACCGCTTTAGTAACTGCAGGAATAGTAACTTCTCTAGTTGTAGCTGGCTTAACCATTACTGTAGTTTTGATAGTTTTAGTAATTGCAGGAATAGGAATTTGTCTTGTAGTTGCTGGGCTAACCATTACTGTTTTAGTAATAGTCTTAGTAACTGCAGGAATAGTAACTTCTCTAGTTGTAGCTGGTTGAGCTAAAACTCTTTTAGTATATGTTGCAGTTTGAGTACAATCTCCAGTTCCATTACCTCCATTACAAGGTTCAGTAACAGCTGTAGCTGCTCTTGACAATCCACGTGTAGTAATAGTAACTGATTGCTCAGGAATATTTCTGTAACACCATACTCTACAAGCATTAGGGTCAGTATCTTCACAGTCAGGAGCTTTATCTCCCATTACCCATCTTGCAGATGCAACCTTAGTTACAATAGTTTGATTAGTATTTGAAAATTCAGCAGGAACTACTCTTAAAGAAGGAGCAGAAACACCTTTAACATAAGTTAAAGTTTGAGTTTCCCATTGAGCAGGAATTACTTCTAATCTAGAAGATGCTGGTTGAATAACCATAGTTTCTTTTCTAGTTTCGTATTGTGCAGGAACAATTTCTGTTCTTGAAGAGGCAGCTTGAACTACAACTTCAATATTTCTTGTTTCATATTGAGCAGGAATTACTTCTAATCTAGAAGATGCTGGTTGAACAGTAATGTTCTCAGTAACAACTTCAGCTCTTCCAGGAACAACCTCTAATCTTGTAGAAGCATCTTGAATTATGATAGTTTCTTTTCTAGTCTCAAACTGAGCAGGTATTACTTCTAATCTTGTAGAAGCAGCTTGAACAACAACTTCAACATTTCTTGTTTCGTATTGAGCAGGAATTACTTCTAATCTAGAAGATGCTGGCTGAACAACAACAGTTTCAGTTACTGCTTCAGTTTTTCCAGGTACAATTTCCAATCTAGAAGATGCTGGCTGAACAACAACCTCAACATTTTTAGTCTCAAATTGAGCAGGTACAACTTCTAAACGTGAGCTAGCAGCTTGCGTCTCTAAAGTTAAATTTTCAGTTGTGTATTGTGGTCCATGCGCTTTTAATACTGAATAAGCAGCAGCAGTTTGTACAGATACAGTTTCATTTTTCCAAACATCAGGAGTAGTACAACGTACGTAGCATTTTCCTGGCTCAGCATTTGTCGGTAGGTCTTGAGCAAACGCTGTCGCTCCAAAAATCATTGTTAGACCAAAAAGTAAAATTCTTTTCATTAGGTTAATTTTATGTTAAAAAAAGTTAATATTTATTCTGCAAATATACAAAGATATTTAGAACTCTATGTTTTTGTTTTGTTTTT
>CAYOFS010000018.1:17034-22525 GCA_964403095.1 uncultured Flavobacteriaceae bacterium
TGTTTTTGTTTTGTTTTTTATTAACAATTTGTTAAAAAACCATCTATTGAGATATCTTTTACACCTTTTTATTATATGTTTTTTTATCAATAATTAGCTTTGCTAAAACCTCTTTCAAAATCTCCGAAGTTCCTCCTCCAATTGGTCCAATTCTACTATCTCTTAATAATCTTGCTAATGGATAATCCTCCATATAACCATAACCTCCTAGCAACTGAAGACAATCATATATAACACTATCTGCCATTTTTGTACTTAGTAACTTTGACATGGTAGCCTCTTTTACAGCATAAGTCCCATTATTTAACTTATTAGCAATGGCGTAATTAAACACTTTGCACATTTCAATTTCACTAGCCATTTCAACCACCTTATGTCTTAGTACTTGAAAAGTATTAATCGTTTTACCAAAAGCCTTTCGTTCACTCATATATTGTATTGTATATTCTAAGGCAAATTCAGCTCTTGCATGTGCGTTTATCCCCATTATTAATCGCTCTAAAGAAAAATGTTGCATAATATATCCAAAACCTGCATTTTCTTCTCCCATTAAATTACTTGCTGGTATTACTACATTATCAAAAGCTATTTCTGCTGTATCTGATGCTCTCCATCCTAATTTATTTAGTTTTGTAGAGGTAATACCTTTAGTCTTTCTATCAATTACAAAAATGCTAATGCCTTTGTGATTATCTTTAGGACTTGTTTTTGCAGTTACTATTAAATAATCGCTATAAAGACCATTTGTAATAAATGTTTTAGAACCGTTAATTATATAGGTGTTGTCTTTTTTTACAGCTGTTGTTCTCATTCCTGCCACATCAGAGCCTCCAAAAGGCTCTGTAATACAAAGACATCCTACTTTTTCACCCGTAATACTAGGTATTAAATATTTTTCTTTAATTGCTTCGCTTCCTTCTTTATTAAGGTGCGTCATTACTAAATAGTTGTGCGCCCACATATTTGCAGCAAAACCACCAGAATTAACTTTCTGTAATTCTTCTAGAAAAATCACAGTATAAAACAGATCTAATTCTAAGCCTCCGTATTTTTCGGGATAAACCAATCCGAAATAACCCATTTCTCCAAATTTAGTCCAAATATCTGGGTCAATTCTCCCTTCTTCTTCCCACTTATCAACAAATGGAACTACTTCTTTTTGTAAAAATTCTTTAAAACTCTTTCTAAAGGAATCATGTTCCTCAGTAAAATAATTCATATTAGTTTGGTTTTTAAATTGTATTACTATGAAGCAACACTTGTTTGTTTGTTATTCAGTTGACAAATATAAAACTATTCTGTCATACTTATCCAAAGGAAACCCTTCAATTTTTTTTAATTCATTTAGATTTTGAATTTCGGCAAATTCATCTCTATAATCAAATATTTTTTTAGTTAATTCATAGTCAATATATGGTAATCGCAATATCTCTTTAAAGCTAGCTTCATTTATATTTAATTTGTTAATTTTAGGCTTTGATTGTATTTTGAAATGTTTGAGTAATCGTTCTATGACTTCAGGTTTTAAACCATAAACATCATTTATTTGATCTTCAAAATAAAAACCTCCAAGTTTATTTCTGAATTTTATAATTCTTACAGATAATTTTTCACCAATTCCTTTAATTATTTTCAAATCAGACGCTGTGGCTTTGTTTAAATCCGCTATTTTAATAATAGTATTTGATAATCGCACTTGCCTTTCCTTAATATAAAACCGTGTTAAAATAGCAGCAACAACTTCAGGCTTCAATCCGTAAACTTTTCCTAACTGTTCTTTGTTTTTGTACGACCCAATACTTGTTCTAAATTTCACAATTCTTTTAGATAATTTTTCGCCAATTCCGTTAACTTTTTTTAAATCAGCTGGAGTTGCTAAATTCAAATTTTTCTTTTCTCCTTTAAAGGAATTATTTTTAACTTTGTAGGAGTGTAATTTTTTTTTATTTGAAATCCAGTCTGGGAATTTAAAATTGGGTTTTAAAATATTCAACAAACTGTCGCTAACACCTGTTACTTGTTGAAATTGCTTTGCGGAGTTGATGTAATTTCCTTTTTTTTTATGTGTAAGTAATCTATCAATTTCTAAGGTGCTCATTCCTAATTTATAGCCTTTATAATCGGTAATAAAACTTGGATTAAAAGGATATATTTTAGGTTTTCTATTTTCAATTTCAATTAATTTTAAGGAGTCTATCTTCGCTTGAAAAGCAATAATTTTTACAGTATTAACGTCTTCTTTTTTATCCGATGAAAAATCTACAAATAAATAGACTAATTGCAGAATGATAATTACTAACCCTAAAAACAAAATCCCATTTCGTTGGCTTTTATTATACCAGAAATGGGAGTTTAATTTGTTCATTTTTTTCTTTATTTTTTTTTAATAAAGTTTAAATCAATATTTGAAACTAATCATATATAATTCATTAAGAATGTCCAATAGCTTTTAAATATCGTTTTATTTCTTTTCTAACTTTCGGTGCTAGAATAACAAGACCAATAATATTAGGGAATACCATGGCAAAAATCATTGCATCAGAAAAATCTATAACCGAACCTAAGCTAGAAGAAGCTCCTATAACTACAAATATTAAAAACAAGCCTTTATAGATATAATCAGCAACTTTAGTTTTACCAAATAAATAATACCAACCTTGTAAACCATAATAAGACCAAGACAGCATTGTTGAAAATGCAAATAAAATCACAGCTATAGTAAGTACCATGGAGAAATTAGGAATTGCAGACTCAAACGCTAAAGATGTTAAATCAACACCTCCAATTCGTTCCCCATTAGAATTAAGTAATACTTGTTTACTTACAACGTCTCCATAATTAAATAGATTGTTTTTTAAATTCATAATTACAATTACAAGTGCCGACATGGTGCAAATAATTACAGTATCTACAAATGGACCAATTGAAGCAACAATACCTTCACTTGCAGGAAACCTTGTTTTTACAGCGGCATGTGCAATCGATGCTGATCCAACACCAGCTTCATTTGAAAAAGCAGCTCTTTGAAAACCTACAATCATAACACCAATAAATCCACCTAAAGCAGAGCTTGGGTTAAAAGCACCATTCCAAATTTGTGCAAGTGATTCGGGAATGTATGATGCATTCATTAATATAATAATTAAAGCAGCTCCAACATATAATATCGCCATAAGCGGAACAACTTTTTCAGTAACTCTCCCTATACGTTTAATACCTCCAATAATTACCAATCCAACTAATATAGCCATTACGATTCCAAAATAGAAGCCGCCAGAACCAGAAGTGATATTAAATAATAATTTGAATTGTGCTGCTGCTTGATTGGCTTGGAACATATTTCCACCACCAAAAGAACCTCCAATAACCATAACAGCAAAAAATGCAGCTAACACCTTACCTAAACCGGCCATGCCGTTTTCTTTTAATCCTTTAGTTAGGTAGTACATTGGACCTCCGTAAATTTTTCCATCTTCACCAACTTCTCGGTATTTCACACCTAAAGTAGCTTCAACTAATTTTGACGACATACCTATAAATCCAGCTAAGATCATCCATAAAGTTGCACCAGGACCTCCAATTGCAATGGCAACCGCAACTCCAGCTATATTTCCTAGTCCAACAGTGGCAGATAAAGCAGCTGTTAAGGCTTGAAAATGGGTAACCTCGCCGATGACACCTTCTTTTCTTATGGTTTCAAATGAATCACCATCATCATTTGGTGTAGAATCTCCTGCTATTGTTTCGGCTACATTATGATCAACATCATCATATTTACCTTTTGCTGCTCTAATAGCAACTCCAAGTAACCTGATATTTGCAAAACGATTGTATAAAGTGAAGTATAAAGCTCCTAATAAAAGTATGATAATAACAATTGGTACATCTTTACCTGATATATTAATTGCGTAAAAGACTACGCTGCTAACTGCTTTTGAAAATGGAGCAAATCCTTTTTCTATACGTTCATCAATGGATAATTTTTCGCTTGTTTCTTGTGCAAATAAAAGAAATGGTAAAATTGTTAAAATAATGGAAAGGATTTTTTTATTCATAATTTAGATACTTAATAAATGATTAGTTAAGCATGCAATATCGAAAAAAAAAATGAGCTATGACTGTTTTTGAGTTGTTTTTTTTAATTCAGTGCAAAACAATTTTAAAAAACAAAACCCTAAAAAGCGAATGCTTAATAGGGTTTTGCAATTAACTAACTCAAAAAAAAACTTATTAAGTCCTCTCATTATAATAGACGCTAAATTTGTATGTTTGTTTCACTCTATCACACTCTTTAACATAACTTTAACAACAATGGAGGAAATTTAGTTAATTGTAAACATTTTTCCTTCGTGTGCTAATTCTGTGTTTTTAAAGATAGTATCTGCCTCGGCTTTAAACAATTCCAGATCTTTATATCGACTAGAATAATGGCCTAAAATTAACTGATTTACATTTGCTTTTTTAGCAATTTCAGCAGCTTGTTCAGCTGTACTATGACCTGTAGCTTCACATAAACTTTCTTTATCTTTTAAAAAAGTGGATTCGTGGTAAAGTAAATCTACATTACTAATTATCGGAATAATAGTTTCATTATATTTTGTATCGCTACAAAACGCATAGCTTAGCGGTTTAGGCGGATTTGTTGTCAAGGTTTTATTGGCTATAATGTCGCCTTTTTCCGTTTTAAAATCTTTCCCGTTTTTAAGGTTTTGATAATCACAAATTTCAATTTCTTTGTGTTTTTGAATAGCTTTTACATCTAATTTTCGTTCGCCTATTTTTTCTTTAAATAAAAATCCATTTGTATAAACTCGATGATCTAAAGGTATTGTGTAAACGGATACTTTATCGTCTTCAAAAATAAGCTGACTTTCTTTTGATTCTAATTCGTGAAAAAACAGCGAATAGCTTGTCCAAGATTTTGCTAATTTAAGCTGAAGTAAAATGACTTCTTTAATTCCTTTTGGACCAAAAACATGTAAATCTTTTTCCCTGTTAAGTAATCCGAAAGTAGAAATAAGCCCTATTAAACCATAAAAATGATCTCCATGTAGATGTGAAATAAAAATACAACTAATCTTAGAGAATTTTATTTTATATTTTCTAAGTTGAACCTGTGTGCCTTCACCACAATCAATTAAAAAATTGTGGTTATTTATTTCTAAAAACTGAGATGTAGTATGTGAATTAGTTCTAGGAGTAGCAGAATGGCAACCTAAGATAGTTAGCTTTATTGACATGCTTATTTTATAACAAATCGTTTAGAGATAACATTGTTTTTTGTTTTAAAAGTGTAGATGTAAATTCCAGCGGATAATTTATTTCTGTAAAAAGGAATGGTATTTTTTCCTTTTTTTAAATTTACATTTTTGGTTGTTATGATATTTCCAAATAAATCTTGCACAATAAATGTGATGGTATTACCTGTAGAGCTGTAAAAATTAATATTAGTGTTTTCTTGAAAAGGATTTGGATATACGTTGATATTTGT
>CAYOFS010000019.1:0-22294 GCA_964403095.1 uncultured Flavobacteriaceae bacterium
ATTATTTCCTTTCCTTTATATTTCATCTTAAAAATAAACCATAGCTATTGCTATGCTTGATTTTTACTCTTCATCTAAAGAAAAAATATTCTAATTTTTTTTTTGGACTATTTTGCACCTCACAATGGTATTAGTTGAAAATGTAAAAATCACCACTTGTATGTTTTCTTAAAATAGAAAAATAAGAAACCAAAAAGTGCGATTAATAAACCAATTAAATATATATTTATTTGTGTATTTACGGTAGTTTGGTTGTTACCAATAAATACAAAGCCAGCCCAATAATAAGGTGTTTTTTTTAGGTTGGCTATACTTTTATCTTGTAAATAATTTATTTTTGCTTGACGTATAGCATTTGAATAAGATTTTGAATTATTATATTCGCTATAAAAATTTTGCATTAGAATACTAGTAGATTTATCGTTTACTTTCCATTGTGATACAATTAGATTTTTAATACCAGCATACAAGAAACCTCTTGATAAACTTATTGCTCCTTCGCCTTTTTGTAATTTTCCAATACCAGTTTCACAAGCACTTAAAACAAGTAAATCCGATGTTAGTTTTAAGCCATAAATTTCGGGTAAATAAAGTGTTTTATTAAAAAATTCAATGTGCGCAGGTTCTTCAAAACCTCCAGCACTTGCATGCGTGGAAAGATGAATAATGTTGTAATTACTTATCTGATTTAAAAATTGTGATTTACTAGCGTTTTCTTTTGTTAAAACTTGTTTATTACTAAAATTATTTAGTGCTTTTTGTTCGTTTAGTGTGTATGTAAGCTCTTGTAAGTTTCTGTGATTATTTTTAAAATAGGGAAAAAAACCAATAACCGATTTTGATTTAGTAGGTTTAATTTTATTTTGTTGACTTAATAAAATAGTAGAGGAATAACCATAATTTAACTGTTTATCATACACTAAATAGGGTAATTTTTCAAAATTTTCATAGTTTGTTTTCTTCGTTAAAAGAGCATCAAAGGCAATAAAATTCAGTTTGCCATCAGGAATAATACTTAGTAAGTTTAACTCATTGCTAAGCTCGGGATAAAGTAATTGTTTGTATAAGTAATATGCTGTTTTTTGATAAGTAGCAACTTTGTTTTTTAAATTATTACCGTTGTTTGTATTGAATAAATTGATGAATGTTTGAAGTGATTGGTTATATTTTTCATCTTTATTAATTACTCTCCAAGTAATGGGTTTGTTTTTATAAATTGAAAATATATAAAGATTATTTGGCGTATCAAAAAATTCAATTAATAACTGATTTTCACTTAGTAAATCCTCTTGTATTTCTTTTACTGAAATGGAATTTGTAGTTTTTGTTAATAAGGGATATTTACTTTTTATCTTAGTTTTTAGGACTTCTAAATTAGTGGTAAGTATTGCTTTTTTTGTGATTAATTTTTTAATTAAATCAATAGCTGCTTTTTCATTTTTCAACTCTTCTAATTTAATATTTTTAGTGATAATTGCTTTTTCTTTTACGAGTTGTTGTTCTTTAACTAGTAAGCTATCATTGTGTTGATTTTTAAATAAATTGGCTTTTAATTTTTCTAACAAAACAGTTGACTTGCTAAGTTCTACACTTTTAAAAGCTTTGATGATAAAATCAGTATTTAATGTTTTTTTATACTGCTCATAATAAAGCGCAACTATTTTTTCTATACGTTTTCTATTATTTTGCTGATGAATAATTTTTGCTTGTTGTGAGCTTTGAGTTTGTGTTAATAATTGTGCTACTTTAGATGCTAATTGATAATTTTCAATAGCATTTTTAAATTTGTTTTGCGATGTGAAAATTATTGCTTTGCCGTCTAAAGCATCAAGTAAGGTGTTTTCGGCAAATAAATTATTTTCTAAGGGGTTTTCATTGCTATTTTCAGGATTAAATTCGGCTAATAAAATTATTAAACTTTGATGATAATTTTCTAAAGATTTTAAAGGCTTATTAGTGTTAAACTGAATTTTAGCTAAATGATTATATGTCTTGGCAATTTCTCTTTTTGACACATTATTTTCGGTACTAAGTTTTAGTGATTGATTTATATATTTTTTAGCTTTTTCAAATTCGTTTAATTTATAGAAACACAAACCCTTGGTTAGGTTATTTTGATAATTGTTGTCTAATTTACTCAGATAGACTAATGCTTGTTTGTACTTGTTAAGTGCATAATAATTTTTAGTAATAGCAGTTTTTATTTTTTGCTTTTGCTTGATTGAAATACTACTTATTTTTAAGGCTTTTTCTAATAAATCAAGAGCTTCATTGTTTTTATTCAAACTACTTAATAAAATTGCTAAGTTATAATAAGTGCCTATTAGTGCCTGTTTATCAGTGTTTTTTAGTGCAATATTAATGGTGTATTTATAAAGATCTTCGGCACGTTCAAAATCGCCTAATCGTGTGTAATTATTGGCTAAAGGTTTTAAGCAGCTCTCTATAATATTGTAATTATCAATATTATTTTTTTGATAATATAATAAGGAGTTTTCGTAATAATTTATGGATTTTAAAAAATCTCCAGATTGTAAATAGAAGTATGCAATGTTTATTTTAAGATGAAGTAAGGCAATTTTCTCATTTGCTGTTTTAGGTTCTCTCCAATTTGTTTGAATTCCTTTTTTTAATAAATCAACATTTTTAGTCTTTAAATATTCATCAAAAAAAGTATATAAATATTCTTCTAAATTGCCTTTATTTTTTTGGGTAGTTAACCTTCCTTCAAAACTGTTTTGAGCTAAAGCGCTATGAGTAAATCCTAAAAACATTAAAAAAACACATAAAAAAGCAAGATTTTTTATGTGTTTGGTTTGATGAATATTTAAAAAATAAGCTACATTCATATTATTAATTTACTGAGTATTTTAGTTATTAAACAGGTGGACAATTAAAGATATTTTGACTTTTGGTAATTCGTCTATTATCAGTCAGTCTTACGTCTATTGTCTAATAATATAATATCGCCATATTAATATGAACGTTTGTAAGTTAGAATTTCCAAACGGCATAAGCGTGTAATTGTTTAGTAGGGTTTTTAAAATTATGAATATACCTTACTCCTACACTTGGTCCAATTCTAGATATACCAGCAGTAAGATCTAAAAATAACCCATAATTGTTTAAGCTCAAATCTTTATTATAATTTTTAATACAGATATTCTCGTTATAATCGGTTAGTTCTTGGCCAATTTGTCCGTTTTCATTAAAATAAACCGTTTTATCTGTTATATTAATTGCTTTTTGATAGACATTAATATTAGTTTGGATACCAGCTCCAGCAGCAAAAATAGCATTAAAATTATAGCGAACGGAAATAGGGACAATATCAATACTGTTTTTAATAAGTTCAGTTGTTCTTTTAATTTTAGAAATAGTTAATAAACCTGCAATATTATCATCATTAGTTTGTTGATTGCTAGTAGATGTAATATGTTGTGTATTCGCCATTATTTCAGCTTGTACATACCATTTATACGATTTGTATGGTGAAAAAGTAGCACCTAAAAAGAAGCCTTTTGCTTTTGTATCAAGTACAGCGTCATGATTTACTTTATTAAAGTCCATATTTTCATCGGAAGTGAAAAAATGATTATAACCAGCCTTTACGCCAATAGATAAACCTGTAGTAAACCTAGAGGTAGATGAATTGGTTATAATAGGTTCGTTTTTATCAAAAATAATAGCTGTTCTACTTTTAGATTTCACCTTATGAAAATTCTTTCCAAATTTCATAGAGTATTTTACAAAGCCTTTAGTTGAATCTTTTTCCATTACTCCTTTTTGGTTGGATCCAGGTAGATAAATATTTTTAAATTGAAAAGAAATTTTATCTTTCATTATAATAGTATCCATACAGCTATAAGTTACTTTTTTCCCTAGAGGACACATAGGAACTTTTGGATACATATCAATTACTTTTAGTGTTGATTTGTCTAACATTTCAGGGATATCAACATTTAATTTGATAAGACTTGCAGGACCTTCTCCATTATTTTGAAAACGAACTTTATATTTTAATCGTTTAAAACGCACCAATCTATAATTTAAAAAAGTTTGATTAACAGCCATTTTATTTGGATCATGTGATGTAACAATTTCCATTTCTTTTTCGGTTATTTTGTGTAAATTCTTGCCTCGTTCTGGCACATAAATACTTCTAATAGTAATTATAGCCGAGGTGTCTTTTAGCATTTCAGGAGTTGTTTCTAAGGTGAAAAACATATTTCGTTCCTCGTTTGGTTTTACGTTATCTACATTCCAAACTTTATAATTTTTATAAAATAATTTTGAAGATTCAAGGGAGTTTTGTAAATCTAACCTTGTAGTATCTTTTAAAAATTTATGATTTAAAAAAGTACTTATTCCAGTAGTTTTAATTAAATCATTTTTAGACTTTATAGTGTTGTAGGCAATAAATTCATCTTCGGTTTCTTCTTCATTGTGATGTGTTCTTACATCGGTAAGTGTAAAGTTATTGTCTTTGTATTTTTTTTCGTTAAAAAAAATATAGAGCTTACCATTTGTATGGTAATTTTTATCATTACCATAGCTTAGAATTACTTGCATTTTTTCGTTTGGTCTAGGCTCTCTATTGTTTTGTAATCGTAAGCCGTTGTTGTTTTCAATTAAATGATGCTCTTCATTAATACTACTTTCGTCTAAATTATTAATAGTGCTAATTGTTATGTTTTTTGGTCTTGTAAGTGGTGGTTTTCCATCGTCATAATTATTTGTTGCAGCTAATCTAACAGTATAATCACCTTCTTCTTTGTATTGATGTTTAGGGTTTTCTTGAAAACTATATGCGCCATCACCAAATTCCCAAAAACTAGTCCAAAAAGATTTTGGAGCACCTGCAATTTGCCTTAAAGGTGATAATTCAGCTTGAAATTCTACTTTGTTAGCGTTAATTTTTTCAATAATATTTGAAGTATGTATAAGGCTATCCTTTAAAATCTCTTGAGAAAATATGGAGAAAATAGTTGTTTGAAAAATGACAAAAAATAAATACTTTATTTTCATAATGACTTGGTTTGTAGCAAATATAAGAAAATTAAAGAAAAGTATTTCAGTAATTAACTGAAATACTTTTCAAGAGTTCACAGCAATTCTCTTTTCTATGGTAAAGCGTTTATTAAAGTTGTCAATTGTGCTTGGGTTGTAGGTTGTAGAGCTGGCATCACTTCTACATGTCCATCTACAATAGTTGCACCTTGAATTGCATAATGTAAAACTCCACCAATTTCGGCAAGCATAATAAAATGCACTTCTTGTCCTACAGGAATTCTACCATAGTGTTCGGTAAACATTTGTTGACCAGCATCCCAAGTGTCCATATTTGCTAAAGCATTTTCTCCATCGTAAGATAAATAAACCATACAGTTAGTGTCATTATAACCATCAGGAACATCTACAAATAAGTCAGTTAATTGTCCAGGAAAGTTCCACCATCTATCTAAATTTGACCATCCAAACCCTCCTAATTCGTATGAATTAAACATTACAACTCCAACAGGTCCATCTCCTTCACCTCCTTGCGCAGCATCAGGTTGATTGTCACCATCTTCATCTGTCTCTTCCCAAAGATCTTCATCTTCTAAATCATCACCAGCCCTAAAAACATTCATAGGTTCCCATTCAGCAGGAAGAATACCTCTGCTTTTAATACTAATTGAAGTTAATACCTCTAATTGATTTCCATTTTGCCTTGCATTAACAAAAAATTCTCCAGCAGAATTTAAAGCTTCTTCATCGCCATTTGGTTTTTTACCTTTTGTGGACATGTTTTGTAAAACCATAGCGCTTTTACCGTAAATCTCGATTAATTCAACGGTAACATTTCCAGTAACTGGTGTTCCATCTAGCCCTAAAGAATTTGGAGGGAATGTTACTTTTGTACCTTGGCTACCAGTAACAGATACAGTACATCCCGAACAAAAATCTTTGTCAAATTCTTGAACCGCATCTTGTCTATTGTCTTTAAAACGTTCTTTTAAAGCTATGCCGTCAGCTTGTTCTTGTTCTTTATCGTTTTCGTCACTTTTACAGCTAGTTAAACTTAGCATAAAAAAAGCGGCGATAATTGATAGTAGTTGTATCACATACTTACTGTTGTTAGGTACTGTGAAATTTAATTTTGTTGTTTTCATTTTGTTTATGTTTTAATGATTTATATTCTTATATCAATTCAGTAAATAAATTGTTACCTATATATTTTAATATACTTGTAAATATCCGTAAAATAAACAGTTATAATTAAGGAGAATCGATTAACTGTTGGTTTGGTTTGATTAACTACTTGTTTGATTTGAGGAACGATTTTTTAAATTTGATTATTTTTGATTATTTTAGCAATATATTTATGGATAAAAAACCACATCAAGATCACAGGTATATAGAAGCACTATTAAAAAATGATAGTAGAGTCTTAAATGAGTTATATGCAAAATACTCAGGTAAGATAGTTGGTTATGTAACCAAAAATAACGGTTCTGCCGATGATGCTCAAGATATTATTCAAGAAACATTAATTACTATTTACCATCAAGCTAAAGAGAAAAACTTCATACTTACTTGTCCGTTTGATGCTTATTTTTACTTGCTTTGTAAACGTAAATGGCTAAACGTTTTAAATAAAAAAGGAATAAAAGGGGTAACAATTTTAGAAGAAATCACATCTATTACTGATGAACAACAAGTATTAGCAGCAGAAACCGAGCAATTTGAAAAAAGATCTTCATTATTTGAAGAAAAACTAATTGAGCTAGGAGGAAAATGCAAGGAATTGTTAGATATAGCTTTTAAAATTAAAAAAATGGATAAAGTTGCCGATATATTAGGAGTATCTTACGGTTATGCACGAAAGAAAAAATCTGAATGCTTAGGTAAGCTGACTAAAATGATTAAAAATTCATCAAACTATAATTCACTAACAACATTATAAATACGATGGAAAAAGAAAACAATTACTTAGAGTTTGAAAAATATCTTTTAAACGAATTAACTACTGATGAATTATCAGTTTTTGATAAACGTTTGGAAGAAGATACAGCTTTCGCTACTGATTTTGCTTTATATAAAGAAGTTAATACTACTTTGTCAAGTAGATTTTCAAACTATCAAGAAGAAAATAAATTAAGAAATACCTTAGAAGATTTAGGTACAATTCATATAAAAACAAAAACAACCAAGACAGTTGAAAAACAAAAAGAAGTTAAAATATTTTCGTTAAAAAAATATAGTAAATATTTGGTTGCTGCTAGTTTAATATTATTTGGGTCATTACTTTGGATGAATTCAAATCAATCAGTTAATTATTCCGATTTTTCTAATCACGACTCTATTGAATTAGTAGTAAGAGGTGATAATAATGAAGGTTTGTTAAAAGCACAAAAAGCATTTAATTCAAAAGATTTCGCAACTGCTCAAAAAGAATTTGAAGTTATTTTAAAAGAAGATGGCACTAAAATAGAATTGCAATTGTATTTAGGAATAGCACTATTAGAACAAAATAAATTTGAATTGGCAGATAGTATTTTATCTAGAATAAGTAAAGGGGATTCTGTTTATAAAAATAAAGCTACGTGGTATTTGGCACTAAGTAAATTGAAACAAAAAGATCATAAGGCGCTTAAAAATATTTTAAAAACTTTACCTAAAGAAGCCGATGATTATGCTAAAGCTCAAAAAATATTAGATAAACTATAAATTCTGTTTTCACCTTTTTTAATGGGTAAATCAGTAATAAAAATTTGATATATTTGCAGTTATTAAAAACAGCGAAATAAATGAATTTTTGGGCACACGTAGCAAGACTAATATTAAGAGGTAAGTATATTATTTTATTGCTTCTGGCTGGATTTACTGCTTTTTTATATACGCAAACTAAAAACATTCACTTTTCACATACCGAAGCCAATTTATTGCCGAGTGATCACATTGTAAATGTTGAGTACAATAAATTTTTAGATATTTTTGGTGAAGAAGGTAATTTGGTGATATTGGCAGTTAAAGACCCTAAAATATTTACTACGGAAACCTTTAATCAATGGAATGAACTTTCAGAAAAATTAAATAGCTATGATGAAGTTGAAACCGCAATTTCTATAGCAGATATCAAAAAATTAACAAAGGATAAAAAAAACAAAAAATTTGTTGCAAAGCCATTATTTAATAAAAATCCACAAACAGATGATGAGGTTGTCAAAATAAAAGAAGAACTATTTAATAAGCTACCTTTTTATAATAACCTGCTTTTTAATAAAGAAACAGGAACTATTCGTACAGCACTTTATCTAAAAAAAGACATTGTTAATACTGCAATACGAAACGAATTTATACACAATGAATTAATACCTGCAATTGAAGCTTTTAGTAAAGCAAACGGAAATATAAAAGTTTATGCTTCTGGAATGCCATATATTAGAACCTTAAATTCGGCTAGTATTATGGGTGAATTAGGTGCTTTTGTTTTGTTAGCATTCCTTATTACAGGCCTGATTTTCTTTTTCTTTTTCAGATCTTTTAGAGCAACATTTATTACCTTGTTTGTAGTTGGTTTAGGTGTTGTTTGGGCATTTGGTTTTATAGGTTGGTTGAATTATGAAGTATCAGTACTTACAGCTTTAATTCCGCCATTAATTATTGTTATTGGAGTGCCTAACGCTGTGTTTTTAATACATAAATATCAACAAGAAATAAAAAATCACAAAAATAAAGGTAGAGCTTTACAACGTGTAATCTCTAAAATTGGTAATGCTACTTTAATGACCAATTTAACTACAGCAAGTGGTTTTGGAACTTTTGTATTTACAAAAAGTAGAGTGCTTAATGAGTTTGGCGTAGTTGCTTTTATAAATGTAATGGCAATCTTTCTTTTGTCTTTATTACTGATACCAATTATTTATAGCTTTTTGCCAGTACCAAAAGAAAAACATCTTAAACATTTAGAAAAAAAATGGATGGTGCGTATTGTAGAATGGATGATTAATGTTGTAAAGTATAAAAGAATTGCCATATATATATCTACGTTTGCACTTGTAGTTATAAGTATTATTGGCGTGTATTTAATACGAGTTTCGGGCAGCCTGATTGAAGATATGCCTAAAGGAAAAGAATTTTATAAAGATATTAAATTCTTTGAAAAAGAATTTGGTGGTATTATGCCTTTGGAAATATTGGTAGATACCAAAAAGCCAAAAGGAGTAATGAAGCTGTCCACACTTAAAAAAATGAGTAAAATTGAAGAAGCTGTTGATGAAATTGATGGGCTTTCCCCAATGCTTTCCGTATTGAATTTAGTAAAATATTCTAAACAAGCTTTTTATAATGGCAACCCTAAATATTATGAACTGCCAACTTCGCAAGAAAAAAACTTTTTGTTAGAATATACCAAAAATTCCAAAACCAATTCGGATATGCTTAAAACTTTTGTAGATTCTACTGGTCGATATACAAGAATGACAACGTATATGAAAGATATCGGAACTGATAAAATGGATAGAATTGAAGAGCGACTAGAATCAAAAGTAAAAAAATATTTCCCTGAAAGTCATTTTGAAGTAACCATGACAGGTAAGGCTTTAGTGTTTTTAAAAGGAACTACTTTTTTGGTTAAAAACCTAGCAGTATCACTCGGAATTGCCATTTTTCTAATTGCTTTATTAATGGCATGGATGTTTAGATCTTTTAAAATGATATTAATATCTTTAATTCCAAATGTACTACCATTACTATTCACTGCTGGATTAATGGGGTATTTAGGTGTGCCGATAAAACCGTCAACAGTATTGGTGTTTAGTATTGCTTTTGGAATTTCGGTTGATGATACCATTCACTTTTTAGCAAAATACAGACAAGAATTAATAGCAAATAATTGGAAGGTGCGTAAGTCGGTTTATAATACTTTACGTGAAGTAGGTGTAAGTATGTTTTATACTTCCATTGTATTATTTTTCGGATTTCTAATTTTTATGTATTCTAGTTTTGGAGGAACAATTGCTCTTGGTGGTTTAGTTTCAATTACCTTATTATTTGCAATGATGTCTAATTTATTATTTCTTCCAGCTTTATTATTGTCCTTTGAAAATACCATAGCTAATAAAAAAACATTTATTGAGCCTAAAATTAGAGTATTACCAAAAGAGGATAAGAAATAATAGTGTTTAATATAAATAAAAACAATTAAATTTTATTTATAATCTATAATTCATAATTCATTATCTTTGCCCTTCAAAAAATATATTTAAAATGAGATTATCTGTAGCAGAATTGCTTAAAGGCGAAAAAAAAGATCAAGAAGTTGTATTAAAAGGTTGGGTAAGAACTTTTAGAGCAAATCGTTTTATAGCATTAAACGATGGTTCAACCATTAATAATATTCAATGTGTAGTTGATTTTGAAAAAATGGACGAAGCTTTATTAAAAAGAATAAATACAGGAGCAGCAGTTGCTGTAACAGGTATTTTAGTAGCAAGTCAAGGTAAAGGACAATCAGTAGAGATACAAGTAGATGCATTAGAAATTTTAGGAGACTCTAATCCAGATGAATTTCCAATTCAACCAAAAAAACATAGTTTTGAATTTTTACGTGAACAAGCACATTTGCGAGTTAGAACAAATACATTTAGTGCGGTAATGCGTATTAGAGCTGCATTGTCTTTTGCAGTACATAAATATTTTAACGAAAATGGATTTTATAATTTTCATGCACCAATAATTACAGGTTCTGATGCCGAAGGAGCAGGAGAAATGTTCAAAGTAACAAACTTTGACTTAGATAGTATTCCTAAAACAGAAGATGGAAAAATAGATTATAGTAAAGATTTTTTCGCAAAAGAGACAAACCTTACAGTTTCTGGTCAGTTAGAAGCAGAAACTTACGCCATGGCCTTAGGTAAAGTATATACTTTTGGACCAACTTTTAGAGCAGAAAATTCTAATACAACACGACATTTAGCCGAGTTTTGGATGATTGAACCAGAAGTTGCCTTTAATGATTTGGCAGATAACATGGATCTAGCCGAAGATTTTATCCAATCCGTAATTAAATATGTATTAGAAAATTGTAAAGATGATTTAGCTTTCTTAGATGCACGTTTAACAAAAGAAGAAAGCTCAAAACCAGCAGTACAAAGAAGTGATATGGCTTTAATTGAAAAGCTAAAGTTTGTAACCGAAAATAATTTTAAGCGAGTAACATATACCGAAGCTATTGATATTTTACGTAATTGTAAACCCAATAAAAAGAAAAAATTTCAATTTTTAATTAATGAATGGGGCGCAGATTTACAAAGTGAGCACGAGCGTTATTTAGTTGAAAAGCATTTTAAATGTCCTGTAATATTATTTGATTATCCCGCAAATATAAAAGCATTTTATATGCGTATGAATGATGATGGAAAAACAGTAAGAGCAATGGACGTTTTATTTCCGCAAATTGGTGAAATTGTTGGAGGTTCTCAACGTGAAGAACGTTTAGATGTCTTAAAAGAAAAAATGCAAGCACTAGATGTTGACCAAAAAGAATTATGGTGGTATTTAGATACACGTAAATTTGGAACAGCTGTACATAGCGGTTTTGGTTTAGGTTTTGAACGATTAGTTTTATTTGCAACAGGAATGAGTAATATACGTGATGTAATACCTTTCCCAAGAACACCTCAAAATGCAGAATTTTAATGTTTAATGTTAAAATATGAATTTTAAATTTCGTATTTTTGATTAATAGTCTAATGTCTAGTATCTATTAGTCTAATGTCTAAAAAAAAACTATGTTAAAACAAAATTTAAACTTTAAATTATCTCAAAAATTATCTCCACAACAAATTCAGTTGATGAAGTTAATTCAATTGCCTACACAAGCATTTGAACAAAAAATAGCACAAGAAATTGATGAAAACCCTGCCTTGGAAAGTGGGAAAGAAGAAAAAAAAGAAGATGACGAATTCTCAAATGAAGAGGAAGAGTATAAAGATACAGATAATGAGTTAAATATTGATGAGTATTTAAGTGATGATGAAATACCTAATTACAGAACACAATCAAATAATTATAGTGCAGATGATGATGATGATAAAGCAATTCCTTATGCAGCAGGAAAATCATTTCATCAACATTTAAAAGGGCAATTAAATACCTTTAGGTTTACTGAAAAGGAGCGTCAAATAGCAGAGTTTTTAGTAGGGTCTATTGATGATAGTGGTTATATTAGACGAGAAGTAATTGATATTGTTGATGATTTAGCCTTTACAGCAAATGTTTATTCTGATGAAGAAGAGGTTAAGCACGTGTTGATGAAAATTCAGCAATTAGAACCAGCAGGAGTTGGTGCTAGAGATTTAAAAGAGTGTTTAATTCTTCAGTTAAAACAGAAAAAACAAAAACCTGTACGAATATTAGCTATTAATATTTTAGAAAAATCTTTTGATCACTTTGCAAAAAAGCATTATAAAAACTTGATGCAAAAGTTTGATATTACCCAAGAACAACTTAAAGAGGCAATTAGCCAAATATCAAAATTAAACCCTAAACCAGGAGGTATTTTTGTTGGTAATACTAAAATTGTGGAGCAAATTGTACCAGATTTTACTATTAGGATTGTAGAAGATCAATTAGAGCTAACACTGAACTCTCGAAATACGCCTGAATTACATGTTTCACCGCAATATAGTAATATGCTAAAAGGCTACGCAGCATCAAAAGAAAAAAGCAAGTCGCAAAAAGATGCTGTATTTTTTATTAAACAAAAATTAGATGCAGCTAAATGGTTTATTGATGCTATTAAACAAAGACAGCAAACTTTAATGTTTACTATGACAGCTATTATGAATCGTCAAAAGGAATACTTTTTAACAGGTGATGAATTAAAGCTTAAGCCAATGATTTTAAAAGATATTGCCGATAAAATCAACATGGATGTTTCTACAATATCTCGTGTGGCAAGTAGTAAGTATGTTAATACGCCTTACGGAACAAAATTGATTAAATTTTTCTTTTCTGAATCAATGAAAAATGATCAAGGAGATGATATTTCGACTAAAGAAATTAAAAAGATTTTACAGAATATCATTGCCAATGAGAATAAGAAAAAACCATTAACTGATGAGAAATTATCTGCTTTATTAAAAGAAAAAGGATATTTATTAGCAAGAAGAACCGTAGCTAAATATAGAGAGCAGCTTAATATACCAGTTGCTAGATTACGTAAAGAAATATAGTTTGAAAATTGAAAAAATAATATCTTATTTATTGCATCCTGTAATTATTTCAACAGTTAGTGCTATTGTATATTTTATTTTATTTCCTAAGTATTTACCACAAGCTTTTAAATATAAGATATTATTAGTAATTTTTATTAGTACGTATGTGATTCCTGTTTTGTTTTTGTTTATTTTAAAGCAGCGTAAAACAATTGATGACTTTCATCTTAAAACAATTAAAGAACGCAAATTACCTATTTTATTTTTTGCAGTAATAACTACACTTTTGGCGTATAGATTATTAGAAGTTAGGGTAGTTAATCTATTAGCAATTTCTTTTTTAGGCGCTTCTTTGTCTATGTTTTTTGTTTATGTGTTGTTTTTTGTGAGAATAAAAACAAGTTTACATACAATGGCGATTGGTGGTTTACTGGGTTTTGTGGTATTACTTAGTTATCATTATGAAATACGATTATTGATGTTAATCTCAGTACTATTTATATTATCAGGATTACTTGCATTTGCACGTTTAAAATTAAAGGCGCATACAAGTAAAGAAGTATATTTAGGGTTTTCTATTGGCGTATTATCACAATTTATAGTGTATTTTATTTTTTACAATATGTAAAAAATAAGACCAAAGCGAACACTTTTCATTTCTATATTTTCGGCACCATTAAATTTGGCATCATTAAATAAATTGGTCAATCCGTAGTATAAATATCCATTCCAAGTACCATAACCTATTGAGGTAGTTAAGCCGTACTGGAATTTATTAAATTTATCAAAGTTACTAAATTTTTGATTTCCGTATAGATTGTATGTTGATTTATGATGAAATACATAGGAGAAATTCATACCTAAATAGAATCTAAAAAATTTTTGTTTTTCATAAGTAGAATTCCTAATTCTAAATTCAATTGGTAAATCAAGTGAGTGAAAAATTAATTTATTGGAATCGAAATCATCTATATCTTCAAAATCTCTAAAAAAGGTATTATCATTTTCTACATTTATTTTCATATTATGAAAATAAGTACTTTTACTATAGCCTAATCCTAATCCTATGCCAATATTTTCATTTTTATTAAAAGGAATATCTCTAATGTAACCTAATGATAGGGTATTAGAAAACCCTCTTAGATTAATTGATGCAGGTTTATTTGCAAGTAAATTGTAAGTAAGAGTGATGTATAGTTGATCTTCTAAGTATTTTTTTTGATTACTATTTATAGAATCTTTTTTATTTTGTGCATTAATAAAAATTGAAAAAAATATAAAAAAATAAATTAAATACTTCATATCCATTATTAGATTTAAAAAAAGGCAATCAATTAACTGATTGCCTTAGATAAAATAAATTTCAAAATTACTGAAACTTAATTGCGTTTAGTATGCGTAATTATTTTCTATCAACTTGTCTAGAAGAATAATTTATTTTTAAAGCATTAATATCTCTTAATTTTTCTTTGATATCATGAATAGTTCCAACTTCAGTGTCAACATCAGCTTTAATAGAGGTAATTAATCTATTTACTTCACTTTGTGATACCGATTCTCTTTTCGCTAAGATGAAATTTTTAATATCATCTACGCTTGAAATTTTATCATTCAATTGTATTCTATCACCTTTAATACCTTTGGTAGATTTACCAACATAAATATAACTAACTAAATTTTTCTCTTTAAGTTTTTTTATTTCAGTTGCTTCTGGAAGAATTGGCGGCTTAATTTTCATTTCCGTCTCACGCATAGTTGTTGTAACCATAAAGAAGAATAGTAACATAAATACAATATCAGGTAATGATGCTGTATTCACAGCAGGCATATCTTTTTTCTTTTTATTAAATTTAGACATATTTATTGTTATTTTAATGGTTCCTGTTCAGATAATATCATAGGATACATCTCTTTAATTTTGTTTATCTTTTCTTTAAGAGATCCTTTTTTTGCTTTAGAGTTATTCTCATCATCGTATCTTTCTTTTAATTCTTTAAATGAAATTCCGTTGATTCTTGTAGATTCTCTATCTCTTAATTCATTATAAGCAGCTACCAATTCATTTTGAACAGCTATGTAATCTCCATAACTAGTACCTCTAGCACTACCTAAAGAAATAACGGCTTTGTTTGGATGATCAGATGATTCTGGATCTTTTGCACCTTTACAATAAGTACACTCTTCATTATTTTTACCTTTTCCTCCACCATTATCTAAAAATTTCACTGCAGCGTCTTTAATTTCGCCAACCTTCATGTAATCTTTATCTTCAACTAAAATTTCACCAGTTCTATTTAACATTACTATAAAAACATTTTTATCTTTTAAAACAGGTGGTTTTTGATCTATAGGTTGTTTTTCAGGTAATTTACGAGAGATTCCTGTATCCTTTTCCATCGTAGTTGTAACTAAGAAAAATATTAATAGTAAAAAGGCAATATCAGCCATTGATCCTGCATTAATTTCTGGAATTTCTCTCCTTGCCATAACTGTTTATTTTAATAATGATTTAATAGAGTCGTAAATAAACCCTGCAAAAGCAATAGCTCCAAGTATAAAGCTAAACCAAATACCTCTACTTACTTTTTTAGATAGACTACTTCCTTCTTTAATAACCTCAGTACTTGTGATTACTTCATTTGAATCTGCTAAAACATGCGCAAGACCAAATAATGCAAAAAATACTACTATACCAATAATTGTTTTTTTAAGTTTTTTAGGGTATTTAACCACATCTAAAATCATAAATATTACAACAACAGCTACAACAAGAATTAATAAAATTCTTGTAAAGCCTATAAATCCACCAACGTAACCGTTTAGTGCTTCTACATCTCCTTCTACACCATCACCATGAGTTGATACCTGTACAAAAAAGTACACAGCAATCACAGCAATAACAAGTGAGACTATTTTTAAAATTTGTGACATCTTCATAGTTGGTATTATTTTTTATATTTAACTAATAAATCTACTAAAGAGATAGATGCATCTTCCATTCCATTAACAATACTATC
Source organism: uncultured Flavobacteriaceae bacterium (assembly GCA_964403095.1). GTDB lineage: Bacteria > Bacteroidota > Bacteroidia > Flavobacteriales > Flavobacteriaceae > S010-17. The sequence goes on from CAYOFS010000019.1 coordinate 16,223, forward strand.
TATCTTTGATATAATATAATTATATAAAATCTGTAAAATAATAGCAACAATTAATCCAAATACAGTTGTTAATAATGCTACCTTAATACCTCCAGCTACAACAGCAGGTGAGATATTATTTTGAACTTGAATAGCATCAAAAGCTCCAATCATACCAATTACCGTACCCATAAAACCAAGCATTGGCGCTAAAGCGATAAATAAAGATAACCAAGAAGTATTCTTCTCTAATAATCCCATTTGAACTCCACCATAACCAACAACAGCTTTTTCAGCAGCTTCAATTCCTTCACCATCTGCAACTCTTTTTAATCCTTGGTAGAATATAGAAGCAACAGGTCCTTTTGTATCACGAGCAACATCTTTTGCAGCTTCGATTCCTCCATCTGCTAAAGCATCTTCAATACTACTTACTAATTTGTTTGTGTTTTGAGAAGCCATGTTTAAATAGATAATTCTTTCTATTGCAATTGCTAATCCTAAAATTAAGGCTAAAAGTACGATTCCCATGAAGAAAGGTCCTCCTTCAATAAAATACCTTTTTAATACTTGCATTGAAAAGCCTCCTTCAGTTGCAGCTGCATCTTGTGCGTAAGTTTGAATTGTCCCTAATAGCATTACTCCAGTAATCGATAGGATAGTAGATAATTTTTTCATTTTCTAATTGAGTTTTAAATTTATTTTTTATTGGGTTAAATATACATATTATTATTTAATAACAAAATTTCTGCGGAGAGAAAGGGATTCGAACCCTTGTTACAATTTCTCATAAACACGCTTTCCAAGCGTGCGCCTTAAGCCACTCGGCCACCTCTCCTCAATAAATTGACTTATTAAGACTGCCAAGTAACAAAAAATATTTTAGTTATTAAAATATTCTAGAACTTCTTTATTAACTAATTTATTTTTTTATTAATTAGAGTGTTGTAAATCAGTTATTTCTCCTCGTAATGATTTTTCAAAAATGTTTTTAAATTCTTTGTTCGGAATTGTTTTTCCTAATAAGTACATTAATTTCGCAACAGCAGACTCACTTGTCATATCTTTTCCGCTAATCACGCCTATATTTTTTAATTGGGTACTTGTTTCGTATTGTCCTAAAATTACAGTACCACTTATGCACTGTGTTATATTAATTATATGAATTCCTTTTTTAATAGCTTTGGATAGTAGGTTTATAAAATCATTATTTGATGAGGTGTTGCCAGAGCCATAGGTTTCTAGTATAACACCTTTCAGTCCTTTTATATCTAAAATAGTTTTAATAAAGGTCAATGAAATTCCTGGGAATAATTTTATAATTATAATATTATTGTCTAATTTTTTTCGAACAATTAATTTGCTATTATGTTTTGTATAATTTAATAAGTGATTTTGAAATTTTAAATGCACGCCGCTTTCGGCTATTGCAGGAAAATTTGGAGAGGTAAAAGCTTCAAAATGTTCTGAATTTATTTTAGTGGTTCTATTAGCTCTATATAATTTATATTCAAAATAAAGGCAGACTTCTTGAATTTTTGGCGAGCCATTTTCTTGATAAGAAGCAATTTGAATTGCGGTAATTAAATTTTCTTTTGCATCGGTTCTTAAATCTCCAATTGGTAATTGAGAACCTGTAAAAACAACAGGTTTTGAAAGGTTTTCAAGCATAAAGCTTAATGATGATGCAGTATAAGCCATAGTGTCACTTCCTGACAAAACAACAAAACCGTCAAATTGATCATAGTGTTCTTCTATTATATTGGTAATTTTAATCCAATATTCGGGATTCATGTTTGATGAGTCTATAAGGGCATCAAAACTAATTGTTGTTATGTTACAATCGAGTTGTTTTAACTCGGGTATTTTATTTCTTAAATTATCAAAGTTGAATGCTTTTAAAGCTCCAGTTTTGTAATCTTTTACCATTCCAATAGTTCCGCCAGTGTAAATAAGTAAAATGTCGACTTTTTTTGTCATTTTGTCTATCAATATATTTTGGTATAATTTCTGATGTAAAAGTAATCAATCTTCATTATAAATATTGAAGATTAAAATTAAAAACAGTATTTTTGAAAAATTAAAATTAAAAACTATGATTTTAGGAGGCACAATGGGATATGTTTTAATGGGAGCGATTGCTCTTATTGGAGGAATTGTTCAGAAAAGATTAAAAAGTAAATTTGCGAAATATTCTAAATTACACTTGCAAAATGGCATGAGTGGTAAGGAAATAGCAGAGAAAATGTTAGAAGATAATAATATACACGATGTAAAAGTGATTTCGGTAAAAGGAAGATTGACCGATCATTATAACCCAAGAGATAAAACAGTTAATTTAAGTGAAGTTGTTTACAATGAGCGTAATGCAGCATCAGCAGCAGTTTCTGCTCATGAAGTTGGTCACGCAATTCAGCATGCAACAGGTTATTCTTGGTTAGAGTTTAGAAGTAAAATGGTTCCTACAGTAAGTGCAGCAGGACGAATAGCGCAGTTTGTTTTAATTGGTGGTATATTTTTAGTAAATTCTTTTCCACAATTACTATTAGCAGGTATTTTCCTTTTTGCAGCAACGGTAGTTTTTAGCTTAGTAACACTTCCAGTAGAATACGATGCTAGTAATAGAGCTTTAGCGTGGTTGGAAAATAAAAACATGCTTACACCAACAGAACATGATGGTGCTAAAGATGCTTTAAAATGGGCGGCACGAACGTATGTTGTGGCGGCAATTTCTTCTATTGTTACTTTACTGTATTACGTAATGGTTTATATGAATAAACGATAGTTAAGTTTGTCTTTCTTTTTTTTTCAAAGGAAATAGATTAAAAGCACGACAATAAATAAGACTTTAGATTTAAGAATTGTGTTGATAGCACTATTTTATTACCCTGTTCTTTTGGAAAGCTTAGATTTATTATATCTTAATTTGCCTATCAATTTGTTGGTCTAAAGAAATAAATGTTTCGGTACGAGCTACACCGCTAATTTTTTGAATTTTCTGATTAAGCACTTTCATTAAATGTGCGTTGTCTTTACAAAGTATTTTAATAAAAATACCGTAATTACCTGTGGTATAGTGGCTTTCGGTTACTTCTTCTATTTCTTTTAGACGCTTGATAGCTTCTTTATATTTAGTGGAATTGTCTAAAAAAATCCCTACAAATGCTAAAGTTTTGTAACCTAATATTTTTGGATTTAAAATGAATTTTGAACCAGCAAGTAAACCGCTTTTTTCTAATTTACGTAGCCTTTGATGTATAGCTGCACCAGAAATACCAACATCTCTTGCTATTTTTAAGACAGGAGTTCTGGCATCTTTAATTAAATGATTAAGTATTATCTTATCAATACCATCAATCTGAAAGGGTTTATTGCTCATTTAGTTTTATTTTGTAACAAAAATACAGTATTAATATCATTTAGTTGAAAATTTTAGCATGTTAAATTATGAATATCGATAACTGCATTAAATTATTTAAGTCTATCTAGCATATAATACATATAAATACTCTTTGCGTGCTTTCTCTTTTCGGTCTTTTCATGAAAAAAGCATGTTAACTTTACCCAAATTACGCTAAGCTTATTAATCATATTTTTATAATTCAAAATTCAGCATTCAAAATTTATTTACTTCGCAAGGGTAACAATTTTTTTATTTGATTGATATATTAGAAACAATTAAAACATAACAATCATGAAAACAATTACACAAACATTATTTTTAGTATTATTTACAATTACTTTAAATGCGCAAACAACCGCAATACCAGATACTGCTTTTGAGCAAGAACTCGTAACTCAAGGTATTGACACAAACGGATTAAACGGAAACATATTAGATTCCGATGCGCAAACGCCAATTGCTTTATATGTCGATATGAAAGGAATTACAGATTTAACAGGCATTAATGCTTTCTCAAATTTACAAGTTTTGTCTTGTTTTGGAAATGATATTAGCACTGTCAATTTACAATTACCAAATGTAGGCACATTTAATATAGATAATAATCCAAACTTAACAACTTTAGATCTATCGTTAATGCCTCAGCTTTCAATAATTAGTGCAAGAAACTGTAATATCTCCACAATAATTCCAAATACTAATTTTATTTATACCCAAATTAGGTTGGGTAATAATGCACTTTCAGGAGGTATAAATTTAACTTCTTTATCTTTTGTGAATACTATTGATCTTAGTGGTAATAATATTAGTAGTATTGATGTTACGGGTTTAACTAATTTATCAAGTTTAAATGTGGATAATTGCGGACTAACATCTCTTGATGTTACAACAAATATTAATTTAGATAACTTAACAGCAATAGGGAATAATTTAACTTGTTTAGATTTATCTCAAAACACTACTTTATCAGGTATGGAAGTAATCAATAATAATCCAGCCCTAGAAATCGTAGTTGCTAATGTTGCCGCAGCTAATGCAGGAACAACTGGTATTTATCAATGGTGGAATAAAGATGCTTCGGCTACTTATGTAACAGCTTGTGGAGTAGCTTCAACTAATAATTTTACTTTCGCTGATGAATTTAATATTTATCCAAATCCTATAAAAGATGTATTAAATATTCAAAGTGAATTATATGCTGATTATATTGTCTTTACTATTAACGGTAAACAAGTTCTTAACGGAAATTTAATCGAAGGGAATAATGTGTTAAATGTTGGTAGCTTTTCTAAAGGGCTTTATTTTATTAAAATCACTTCGGATAATAAATCATTTACTAAAAAAATCATAATTAATTAAGTATAACTCCTTCTTATTTTGAAACTCCGTAGGCATAATTTTGTCTGTGGAGTTTTTTGCTTAATCAAATCAAATAAGCATTTAATCAAATGAAATATACAGTTAATCGAATATGCCTTTTATAACATCAATCTAAAATATATTTTTGACAAATAAATAGATATAAAGAAGTTGTTAGTTTGCCACACAGTATATTTTAGAATTAATTTTTTTACTGTGTGGTTTTTTTAGGTAACAAAATCAATTTTAGTTTATATAATAAAAACAAGTTAAAAACAAAAAACATGAAAACACTTAAAACAATATTAATTTTATTAATTACTATAACATTTATTCAATGTGCAGACAACAGTTCTTCCGATTCTGGAGGCTCTACACTAACACCACAATACGCCTATATAACCGATGGTGATGATTTAAAAATAATAGATGTTGCTAATCCAGCAGCGCCAACCTTTGTAAATAACATTGCAATGAATACCTCTTATTTTGTAAGTGTTTCGCCAGATGTTGCTTATGTAGCACAATACGATGCTTTAGAGCCTTATATTAATGTAGTTAATATTAACAATGTGAATTCTTTAAGTGCAACGCCTGTCGCAAAAAACAGTGCAACTAATTTTAGTATTCTTAGCGATTTATACACCATTTTAGGTACGGCTTATATAACCGATTTATATAGAGGCTTAAATTCCATTGACACCAATACATTTAGTGGTCCAATTACAACTACCAATACAGGTTCTGATGCAATGAGTGTAACCAAGCTAGGCAATTTTTTATATATAATAGATCAAGCAAACGGATTATCACAATACGATATTTCAACACCTGGAACACCGATTTATACAAATGTGAATAATAATACAGATGTGGATACAAGTTCGTATTCAAATGCCACTTTTGGGCAATTTCATTCTTGGTTAGAAAATGATGGAACATACCTGTATGTAGCAAATATTATCGATAAAAAATTGAAAAAGTTTAATGCTACCAACCTAAGTTTAATATCCGAAGTTTCATTCGAAGGTCATGCTACTGCTTTTGCAATAAGCAACGGATTTGCTTATATAACCACTAAAGCAGGAAATGCGCCTTTACAAACAAGTTTTGACGGTATTAGTATGTTTGATTTATCAACGATGACTTTTACTAATTTTAAGAGTTTGAACCGTGCAAGTGGCGTGGCAATTAACGGAAATTACTGCTATGTTACTGATGCAGACGGATTACATATTTATAATATAAGCTCAGGAACATTAACTTTAGTATCTAATTTCCCTCAAGGAAAAGGAAACTATATAGCTTTAGGAGAATAAATAAAAACTAAT